>CAZKOI010000042.1:0-16917 GCA_964554315.1 uncultured Enterobacterales bacterium
CGACGCGGATGCGGACGCCGACGCCGACGCCGACGCCGATGCGGACGCCGACGCGGACGCCGATGCCGACGCGGATGCGGACGCCGATGCCGACGCGGACGCGGATGCCGACGCGGACGCGGATGCCGACGCCGATGCGGACGCCGACGCCGATGCGGACGCTGATGCGGATGCCGATGACACGGGCTCACCGCCGCCCCCGGCGTGCTCGGTCGATGACCTCGAGTTCTACGCCACGGTCGAGGCCGCCGACGGGGGAGACCTCACCGAGGACGACGTGGTCATGGGCGTTGGGACGGTGATGAACCTCTGCGATGAGGACGTCGACTACACGACCTCGAGCGGGTGTCTCATCGCGTCGATGGCCTACGACGGGGCGGCCTCGGGCTTTGAGGCGCCGATGTGCTCCATGGCCATCACCACCCACACCATTCGAGGCATGAGCTCGATCAGTGAGCCGCTCATGCTCGGCACGCTGCCGGCGGGCGACTACAGCCTGACGGTGGAGTTCAACGGCTCGGGCGGTCCCGCAGAGACGACCTTTACCGTCGAGCCCAGCTCAGGGACCTTGGGGATGGTGGTCCCCGAGTTCTCGCTGTCCGACGACAATCCAATGTCCCCTACCTATGGCGAGTCCGTCTCCCCCAGCGACTTCATGGGACAGGTCACGGGCTGGTACTTCATCAAGGCGACCTGAAGCTACTGCCGGTCCCAGTTTGGGTACCTCAACACCATGCAGGCAGAGCTCGATGAGCTCGGTCTTGGAATCAAGCTCCTCAGCATCAACAAGGCGGATGCGGAGTCGGGCGTCAGTGCCTTCACGGAGAGCCACGCGCTGCCGATGGTTCAGGACACCAGCGAGCTCGGCGTGTGGGACGCCTGGGGGGCGGTGTGGCGCGATGTCTACATCGTCGATGAGGACAATGTGCACATCGCCACGTACAACCTCACCTCCCACAGCCTGGCGACCGAGGAGAACTTCGAGGCGCTGAAAAACATGTTCATCGAGACAGCGACGGACTAAGACCTTCGCCCACCCCGCGAGGCGCACACCATGTCCGACGCTACCCCTCACACCCGGCTCTCCGTGGAGCTCAGCGGATTTGTCGACGGGCTCTCCTCCGAGGACGTCAGCATCGGTGAGGTCCTGGACACCATTGCCGATCGGGGCTTTGGTCTCATCCTCCTCATCTTGGCCCTTCCGGCGGCCCTCCCGCTGCCCGCCCCCGGCTATGCGACGCCGTTCGGCTTGATGATGGCCCTCCTTGCGCTGCAGATGATCCGCGGCCGCACCACACCGTGGTTTCCCGAGCGAGTGCGAAGGCGCCGTGTCAGCAAGGGCAAGTTGGCTTGGACAGTCAAGAATGCGGGCGTACCCCTCCGCTTTGTCGAGTGGATCATTCGGCCTCGGCTCTCGGGCCTCGCGAAGAACCGCGCGTTCCTCGCGCTGGTCGGGCTGATTGTGCTCCTGATGTCCATCAGCATGGCGATGCCCATTCCGCTCACCAACACGGCTCCGAGCTTCGTCATCTTTGTGCTGGCCGCGGGCATCCTCGAAGAGGACGGGCTGGTCCTGCTGGGGGGGATCCTTCTCGCCCCGCTGGCGGCGGGCATCGCCGGACTCGCCGTCTACTTTGCCTGGACCCACGGAATGGATGCGGTAGAGGCTCACGCCAAGCCGATGATCAAGGGGTGGCTCGGGCTGCAGTAGCGAGGATCTGGCCTCAGACGGAGGGGGTGCCCCAGAGGTGTCGGGGGTGCACATCCAGCGGGGTGACGAGGCGGTAGATCTCGCGAGGCCATGGGGCTCGCGCCTCGCCGTCGACTCGATCAGGGTACTTCGGGAAGAGCAGCACGCCGTCGGCGGGCGCTACGAGCGGAGGCGTGGACGGCGCGTTCAAGGCTTCACCGCAGCGGACCTGCTGGAAGTTCACCAGACCGGGTCGGAGCATCTTGGCTGGGTCGTCGAAGGGCTCGATATGAGCAGCCGTCATGAACTCGAGCTCAGGCATGGCCGCAGCCTGAGTGGCGATGGCCTCGCCGGAATGCGCCGCATCCGCTGCCGCCAGGGTGGCGACCATCGCGTCAAAGCAGAGCGCCTCGGCCGCCGGTGAGAACCCCTTCTGCGAGAGCTCGAGGGTCATGCCAGGCCGCCCTCGGTCGGTGACATACTCGTCGCTGCACTTGGTGCCCGAGGAGAACCCCACGCGGGGGTCTCGGGTGACCCACACCGGACTGCCGCCGATGGCGCGGGCCCACAGCCAGCCCTCCTCGTGCCAAGGGAAGATGTAGAAGGGCCTCGCGGTAGGCAGAATGGTCTGGTGGAAGTCGAGGAAGACGTCGGCTGTGTCCAGGATAGGCATCAACTCCTGGGCGCGCTGGTCCTCATGCCGCGATTCGCCGGTGTCCATGAACACGCGATTGAGGTCGGCCTCAAGGTACCGGGCGTCGGCAAGGCTGGCCTCGGGGTTTCCCAAGAAGACGGTCACCTTGCCGCCGAAACGCAGGGCGCCGTCGTTGAGGGCCTCCACCAGGCGGACCGCGGCCGGAAGGGACCCGTGTTCGTTGCCGTGGATCATGCAGCCAAAGACGATGTGAGTGCCGTGCTGACCCCCATCCGCGTGGTGTGCATAGCGATAATCATGGGGGCCCGAGCTTGCGTTTTGCTCGAATCGTCCGATGAGGGACGCGAGACGAGGACGAACTTCGGTGGTGAAAGAGGAGCTCATGGTGATGGGCTTATCACCTCCCCATGCAGACGGTTAGAGGCTCCGCGAGGAGAGTATCAATGCGGATCATCACGGTATCCATGGGCTTGCTCAGCGGATGCGCATACATCACGGACAAGGAATTCGACGACCGGATGGGCGAGACCGAGAGCAGCGGCGAATGCGACGAATTCCAGATCTTCTACGCGGACGTCGACCAAGACGGGTTCGGAAACCCGGCCAATCGGGTGGAGGCCTGTGAGCTCTCTGAGGGGCTCTCGGACAACAACGAGGACTGCGATGACAGCGATCCTACGCGATTTCCGGGCGCGGTTTGGTACGCCGACGGGGATGACGATGGGTATGGTGACCCGCTCACGACGACGACCGGCTGCCTTCCCGAGCCTGGCTTTGTGGACAACGCGGACGACTGCGACGATGGCTCTGCCTCCGTCAATCCAGGGGCACCGGAGGATTGTCAGACGGAAGGCGACGACAACTGCGATGGTGAGCTGAACGGCCTCGATGCGCTCGGTTGCATCGACTACTACGCGGACAACGATGAGGACGGGTATGCAGGGGAGGACAGCGCCGCTTGCTTGTGCGAGGCGACGGAGGCCTACCCCTACGACAGCGGGCCCGACTGTGATGACGGAGATGAGGCGATTCACCCCGACGCAGAAGAGATCTGTAACGACGGCATCGACAACGACTGCGACGGGGGTGCCTCCGGGTGCGGCTTTGTGGGGACACAGTCGCTGGCCGACGCCGCGTCGGCGGTCATCGGAGAGGCGGGAGCACTGACCGCCGGAAGCCTGAGCTACGGGGACGATGTCACGGGAGACGGCGAGCCTGACCTGGTCATCGGATCAGCGAACGCAAGTCGCATTGATGTGCTCTCGGGAGCAGCGCTCGATGGTGTGGTCACGCTGACGCTCATCGGCGACACGTCGAGAGGGCATGGAAGAGACGTCACCACGGGTGATCTCGACGGTGATGGGGTGATGGACCTGGTGGTCGGATCCCCTCGCCACTCGGCGGCGGGTCGGGTTCAGTCCGGATCCGTGGGGGTACACAGAGGACCGATTGGTGCCGAGACAGACCTGGCCACACCGGACTTTGCGGTGTGGGGTCCCGACGGAAACGGCTACTTGGGACGGAACATAGAGGTTGGGGATCTATGGGGTGATGGCCAAGACGATCTCATCGTTGGCGCGCTCGAGGCCAAGCTCGGCGGGGTCCGAGTGGGCATGGTCGCCATTGCACGCGGCCCGCTCGAGGCGGCCGTGGTCGACACGGCCGTCGACGGCGACGCGACGATTCGTATCTACGGGGATGGAGACGGTGACGGATTTGGCGTGGACATGGCCGCTCGAGGCGACTGGGACGGAGACGGCATCGCGGACCTCGCGGTGGGTGCTCGGGCAGCCCACCCGCTCGAGAAGGGAGGCGTCTACGGCTTCAGCTCAACGACGCTCTCTGGCGACACCCTGGAAGCGACCGATGCAGACGTCATCATCGCCGGGACCGGCTCCGGTGCTCGAACCGGAGAGACGGTGGTCTTCGCGGGGGACATCGATGGCGATGGCCTGGATGATCTCCTCATTGGTGCGCCGGAGCGAAACCTGTCGGGCACAGACCGAGGAGCGGCCTATCTCGTGACCAATTTTGCTACGAACGACATCGTGACGGCATCGGCGGCGGAATTCAATGGCTCGGAAGACGCCGCGAACTTTGGACTGAGCCTGGCGAACATGGGCGAAGTTGAGGGGGCGGGACCGGTGATTGCCATCGGTGCGCCCGATACGGCGGCGGGAGGTACCGTGTTCTTGTTCGGCGGCGAGCTGTCGGGGACGTTCACCACCGACGATGCGGTGGGCTTCATCCATGGTGACGCGGAGGGCGATGGGGCCGGTGCCGCGCTCATCGGCAATGTCGACTTCGACGGCGATGGACGGTTGGACCTCATCGTCGGCGCTGACGGCTCCGCGGCTCGGGCAGGGCAAGCGGCCATATTCTTGGGAGGTGGCCTGTGATGTCTCTCCTCACACTGTGGGTTGGGGGTACGCTCTTCGGGGCCGCACACGCTGCATCGCCTTGTGCCGAGCACGTCTCAACGGCGACGCTCGCTAACCACATCTCGGCCGCGGACGTGGCCTTCTCATCGATGGATGAGGCCGCCTTCCGCACGGCGAGGTGGTCGGCTCAGCGCTCGCTCACGTGCATGGGGGAGGCCATTCAATCGGGTCAAGCGGCCGCGTACTACCGCATGGAAGCGCTCGGCAGCTTCCTCGACCAAAACCATGCGCAGACGGTGGGGTTCTTCAAGAGCATGCTGCAGGTCGCGCCTCACTACATCCTCCCGGAGCCCATGGCCCCTGAAGGGCACCCGCTTCGCGTGGACTTCTTGGTGGCTCAGGGCTCGACGAAGATCGCGGGCGAACCCGTTCCGAGGCCGGTTGACGGGGTGATTCGCGTCGACGGTGGTGTGGCCACGGAGTTTCCGCGGGATCGTCCCTACCTCTTCCAGCACCAGACCATGGACGGCACCATTCCTGTGACAGCGGTTGTTGGGATCGGGGTGGAGTATCCAGAGTACGCCTCCCAGAGGGGGTTTCAGGACGAGGCCTCAGGCATTCGCCGGTCGAACACCATGGACCGGGTCAAGGGTACTCGGAGAGGGCCGGAGGTGGGGTTCAACGTTCCGCTCGCGATTGTCTCTGGTGGGAGCGCCATAGCGAGCGGCATCACCTACATTCTGGCCGCACGCTCGGCCGCCGACTTCGACGACCCATCGACGCCGCGCAAGGAGCTCGGTGACCTCCGGGATAGCACGAACACCATGGTCATGGTGAGCGGGGCCTTTGCCACAGTAGCCGTGGGTACCGGTGTGGCGGCCGTCATGATTGGCGGTGAGTTCTAGGCGATGGGCTATCTCAAGCGAGAGATGAACCTGATTAAGCCGCTCGCCACAGGCGGGCTCGCGACGGTGTTTCTCGCGACGGACAGCGACCATGGCCACGTTTCCCGCACCGTCGCGTTCTTTCACGATGACATGCTTGACGCCGCCGGGCTCGTCAGCCGCTTGGCCGAGCGGGTGGCGCTGGGCCAGCGAGTTCAGCATCCCGGGGCGGTTCGGACGCTTGGTGTCTTCGATGTCGAAGGGCGGCTGGCTCTGGTCAGCGAGTTGATAGACGGCAAGGACCTCGAGCGCGTCGCGCGACGTGAGCGCATACCGGGGCCAGTCGCGGCTCGGATCGGCGTCGAGGTCACAAGGGTGCTCTCTGCTGCGTTGGACGTCGGTCTGGTCCACGGCCTGCTTGGACCCACCCGCGTTCGCGTCTCTTCGAGTGGTCAGGTGCGGGTCATGGGGCTTGGCGATGAGGTGGGTGCGCTCATCGGTAAGAGAGACCCGCTGTTTTACGAAGACAAAGGCGCACAGCTGTACGCAGCACCGGAGCTCCTGGGCGGGACCTTGACCTCGGCGGGCGATGTCTATGCCTTGGCCTCTTTGTTGACGCGAGTGATCTCGGGCCGCTGGCCGAAGCGCGCTGCCCAAGATGCGGCGGCTCAGGCCGATATCGCCACGGGTGCCATGCGAGTCGTCCAAGAGGCGGGAGCATCGGAGGCGATAGCGGACTTCATCCACGACTGCATGCTCTTCCAGAGTGACCGCCGACCCACGCTTGAGGAGGTTGAGCTCATTCTCAATAGCGAGGCAGCTGATGACGTCTCGTGGACGGAGTGGGTTCAGACGGCTGTCCAGTCGTCTACGGACCTCTCGGAGACCAATGAGCTTGCTGCAACGGATCTACAGGAGCCCGCGCCATCATCGATATCCACGTCGGACTCGGCGGCTGTGGTCCTGCCCAGCGGCCACCGCTCACCGGTGGAGCCGATAGCCGAGCAGCCCACGGAGCTGGATGAGCCTGACGACGCTTTGACCGCAGATGGCTCATTACCCTCAGCGAGTGGCGAACCGGGTTGGCCCCTGCCCGTGTTGGGCTCGCTTCCTCCCCCGCCCACGACGGACGAGGTGGCCCGGCCGCTCGCGGTTGCTGGGGGTTCAATCTTGGACGAACCCACCGAGTTTGTGGCCGATCCGGATACGGTGGATGAGCCTACGGTCGAGCTCACTCAGGCCATCAAGGCCCAGGTGGACGGCAACGCCGACCGCTGGGATCGCATGCTCGGACTGGACCTTAAGGCCGACGGCAAGCTGGACAAGGAGTGGGTACGAGCGGCTCGCGGCGAGTCCGAGCATCAGCGCTTCCTCGTCTTTGGTGCTCTGGCGGTGTTTCTCGGACTCCTCGCTCTGTGGAAGCTCGGTGCTTTTGAGTCGACCATACCACCGCTCGCTGTGGGCCCCATGCCGCCCAAGTCCACGGTCAGCGTCGATGTTCCCGCCGTCGCTGAGTTCCTGCCAGAAGAGCCCGATCCGGTCGAAGGGACTGCTGAGGAGCCGGCGCCAGAGAAGCCGGACACGGGCGCGGCGACCGAAGAGACCGAAGAAACCGAACCCACCGAGGACCCCGCGCCCGAGGAGGCCCCAGCCGTCGTGGACGTCGAAGGGCCCGCCGAGGATGTGCCCGCAGAGGTGCCTGCCGTCGTGGACGCCGGGGAGCCCGCAGAGACGGCCGATAAAGCGCCTGCCGAGGCCGTGCCCCCGCCCGAGAAGAAGCGCAGGGCCCGACGGCCGAGGTCGAGGATACCGCGAAGCATTCCGGCATACCCTCCACCGACACCCGACATCCCCCCGCCGAGGCCGGCGCAGCGCTCGAAGGCCCCCGCCCAAGTCTCCTCAGGCCCCTCCTCGGCCTTTCGGGTGACGGGAGACGCCCACGAGGTGAAGCTGATTGGGGATGGCCGTACGGTCACGGGCGGTCAGGTTCCCCCCGGCTCATACCGCATCCAAGTCGTCTTTCGCCCGGGTGACGACCCGCAGAGCCAGGGCACGCTCACGTTGGCCGATGGCGAGTCTGCCATCGTGAACTGCAAGGCGGCGTTCTATCGCTGCACGATCCGCGGCCCCTGGAAGTAGCGATCTGCAGACACAAAAAGGGGAGGGCAACGCGCCCTCCCCTGTCGAACGAATCCCGCAGCGTTTAGTTGAGCTCGGTGTTGCGGAAGAAGTAGGAGATCTCGACCGCCGCTGTCTCGGGGGCATCAGAGCCGTGGACAGCGTTCTCGCCGATGCTGTCGGCGTAGAGCTTGCGGAGCGTGCCCTCGGCCGCTTCGGCAGGGTTGGTTGCACCCATTATTTCGCGGTTGCGGGTGATCGCGTTGTCACCCTCAAGGACCATGACGACGGCCGGGCCGGACGACATGAACTCGGTGAGCTCGCCGAAGAAGGGTCGCTCCGCGTGCACGGCGTAGAAGCCCTCAGCCTCCCGCTTTGAGAGGTGCACCTTCCGCATGGCGGCGATGCGAAGTCCTTCTTCCTCGAAGCGGGCAACAATCTTGCCAATGAGGTTCTTCTTGACGGCGTCGGGCTTGATAATTGAAAGGGTGCGCTCCATGGCGGCCTCCAGTTGGTGATTTGGCGCGCCGTCTAACGAGGCATCGCCAAAACCACCAGCGAATTTTGCGGGGCGACCTTTTGGGTCACAGGCCGAAGCTACCGGCGGGTGGTCAGCTGTGGCTGCTCGAAGGCAAACCGGACCTTGAGCTGGAGGTCATTCTCGTTGACCTCGATGCGGACATCGTCGATGCCCATCTTGAGCTTGAGCGGTCCGCCTGCGGGGGCCACCATCTCTTGGAGTTGGTCCTTCTTGATGAGCGGCGTCGCCTTGAAGCGCTCGGTCTGCTGGGCAAGCAGCTGTGCCCCGGCTTGAGATAGCGCGCTCAAGATGACCCCGTCACCGAGATCCAGGAAGGGGTCCTCTACGTCGCCGACGACGGCCCGCTGATCCTTGTCGTAGCGAATGTTGCCCATGTGGGCGGCGGCGCCGATGCGCTTCTCGATCGTGAACGGAATCTCGACGGAGTCGCGAATGAGGTAGGCGGTGCCGTGAATCGTGGCCTTGATGTGCGCGTCCACGCCGATCTTCTGCGGCGCGTAGTGAAACTCGGTGCCTTGATCATCGATCTCGATGGCCCAGTCTCCCTCCACACGAAACATCTCGTTGACCACCTGGTAGACGTCCTCTCGATGGTCTGCCCAGAGTTGAGCCGCCTTGTCCTTGGCGCGTACCAATGTCGCGGGCGGTGACCGGTCCTCCAGCAGCCCTCGAACGCGCTGGCGAACGCCAATCTGCTTCATGCCGCTGACGACCACCTTGCCGAGGTCGAAGGTTCCGTCCTTCACCTTCAGAGGAAGCGCGGCGCCCACCAGGTCATCCCAGAGGGCCTTCCCGATAGAGAGCGAGAGGTGGTAGTCGTCCGTGAGTTGTGCGGTGGCGGCCATGGGCCCTCCTGTTCACAGGAGCATACCGCAGATTGGGCCGTCAGGGCGGCCTCGCGTGCAGTGGCGCCTAGCAGCCATCGAGGTTGTCTTCGGAAAACCAGTCTCCTAGGTAGCCGGCAGCGATGAGCGTCTCGTGGAGGGCGTCTGCTTCAGACTGGCAGAGGCTGGCGTTCCCGGAGATGTTGAGGTCGTCTGCGGCCTCGAGGCTGGGGAAGTCCAGCCAGGTCAGCGAGTCGTTGCCAACGATCGAGAGGAAGCCAGGATCCACCAGCTCAGGCGCATCGATGTGACCGAGAGCACCGTTCCCTTCTATTGCGAACAGGCTCGCTGACACAAGGTTGGGCAGTGAGACCGATGCGAGAGAGGGGTTGGATTGAAAGCGGACTTGACCGCCGACCGAGGAGAGCCGCGCCAGTCCATCGGTATCGGCGAGCTCGAGCGACTCTTCGATGATCAGATCCCCAGTGATGACCGCGCAGAACTCGAGCGCGCCGATGTTGATGCTTGGGTCGGCACCGATGATGAGGTAGTCGCCTTCGCAGGTGACCCAGTCTCCGCCGTCGCAGTTGTTGTCCGTCCCGTCGTCGAGGACTTCCTCCGCTCCCGGATAGACCGCGTCGTCGCCGTCGTTGCAGTCGTCGTCGGTGACAAAGCCGTCGCAGTCGCCGTCCTCGTCCACGCTGGTCGAGGCGTCGTCACCGTCATCGCAGTCATCCGCCGTCAGCAGGCCGTCGCAGTCGCCGTCGAGCGCGATGGAACCGAGGTCAGCCTCGGCGTCGTCACAGTCCTCGTCCGCGAGTACACCGTCACAGTCACCGTCTCCAGCGACTGCGCTGAGGCTTGCGTCGTCGTCATCGCAGTCCTCTGCGGTCAGGACGCCATCGCAGTCGCGGTCCAGACTCAGGCTGCCTACGCTCGCGTCGTCATCATCGCAGTCGTCATCCGGTGCCGTAGCCAGCGCCTCGCCGACGCCGTTGCAGTACGAGTCGATGGACACCACCACCGCGGGGGATGGCGCCGTTGCGCCGTCATCGTCCGCGTCGACGAAGCAGAGCTCGGTGCCATTGCAGTCCGAGTCGATGTCATCACCGACAGTTTCCGTCGCCCCAGGGTGGACCGTGGCGTCGCTGTCGTCGCAGTCGGTGTAGGTCGAGGCATACCCCGCTCCCGGATCGTCGCAGTGGGCCGAAGGATACTCCGCGCTGCCGAAGCCATCGAGGTCGGCGTCTGCAAAGTAGATCGTGGTCAGCCCCTCATCAATCGCGCCATCGCAGTCGTTGTCGATGGTGTCGCAGGACTCCGTGCCATCGGGGTTGACCGCCTCGTTGGTGTCGTCACAGTCATCGCCGTTGGTGACCCAGCTGCCCGGAAGCTCACAGACGGGTCCAACGGTGGGGCCGGCCGCCGCACCAAACCCGTCGCCGTCGGCATCCGGGTAGAAGGTCAGGGCGTCAACGGCGTCGTTGTCTTCGTCTCCGTCGCAGTTGTTGTCCTTGCCGTCACACAGCTCGAAGTGGCCGGGGTGCACCTCGTCATCCGAGTCGTCGCAGTCGGTCGAGGTCAGCGAGTAGCCATCGGGGGTCCCGTCGGCCTCGCAGAAGGTGCCCTGGACGGGGCCATCTCCAAAGCCATCTCCATCGGCGTCGGTGAACATCTCTTCACCATCGATGGGGTTGTCGTCAATCTCGGCATCGCAGTCGTTGTCGATGCCGTCGCAGACCTCGGCGGCGGAGGGGCTGATGAACCGATCCTCATCGTTGCAGTCCAGCGCGTTCATCGCCACGCCGGCAGAGCGGAGGTCGGATAGCACGTAATCGCACACATAGAGCGCCTGGCTCTCATCGCCGAAGCCATCGCCATCCGCATCGACGTAGACGCGAGTGCCGAGGTCGTTGCTGATCTGCGTGTCGACCTCTCCGTCACAGTCGTTGTCGATCTTGTCGCAGAGCTCCTCGGCGCCCGGGTAGGCGCTGTCATCGGTGTCATCGCAGTCGCCATCGGCCTCCGAGAAGCCGTCCCCATCGTCATCCTTCGTGTCGGCACCGAAGCTGAGGGCTGAAGCCCCAAGGCCCGCGCCAGCGGGAGGCTCCTTCTCGTAGCAACCGGTGAGCAGTAAGGCGGCGAGGGGCAGGGTCTTGGTCATGATCGATAGTCCGGTCTAGTGGCGGGAATCTACCACGAAAATCGAGGCTCATCCCAGGCGAAAACGGCGCCGTGATAGAGGGGGGTATGGGTATGCTAATTCAAACCCTGCCAGACGGCCCCCTCGACATTGTGGGTGATGTCCATGGGGAGTATGAGGCACTGGTGAGGCTGCTCAAGCGGCTGGGCGGAGACCCCGAGCGTGGGCGGGTTGAGCGTCCGCTGGTTTTCGTGGGTGACTTGGTGGATCGCGGACCCGACAGTCCTGCGGTGGTTGCGCTGGTCGAGCGACTCGTACGGGACGGCCTCGCGCAGTGCGTCTTGGGCAACCATGAGCTCAACATCCTCCTGCAGTCGAAGAAGGAGGGCAACGGCTGGATTCGAGGCGATGCAACGGATCACTTTCAGTACGCCTTGGGGTCGGAAGTACGGACGGAGCGGTTTTCTTGTGCGCAAGCCTCAGCCGAGGAGGCAGAGCGCTTCGTCGCATTCTTCAAGACGCTGCCGCTCGTGCTCGCGCGAGCAGACCTTCGGGTGGTGCATGCGTGCTGGAATGCCGAGGCGGTTGCGCGTCTACCCGAGGTCGGAGACGTGGCGGAGATCGCGCGCGAATGGGCCATTGCCATCCATCACGATCACGAGGAGCGCGGGCTCTGGGCCCGCGAGAGAGCGGAGCGAGAGGAGTTCGCCAATCTCACCCGACTTGACGTGCCTCCCACGCGACCCCTACCGGCCCACGCCGTTGCCGCGCAAGAGCGCCAGAGCCTCCATCCCATCAAGGTGCTCACGAGCGGGCAGGAGGCGGCGGTTCCTTTCGAGAAGATCTTCTTTGTCGGCGGAAAGTGGCGGTTCGTCAGGCGCTTTGATTGGTGGAACCACTACGAGGATGAGCCGGCTGTGGTGGTGGGGCACTACTGGAGGCGTCGAGATGGCGCGTGGATCGAAGGAAAGCCCGATCCTTGGTCCACGCCCCTCCCGACCGACTGGGCGGGTCCTCGTCGAAATGTCTTCTGCGTCGACTACAGTGTGGGGCGGCGGTTTCTCGAGCGCGCGCGCGGTCGGTCAAGCCAGTTTGAGGGTGGGCTCGCCGCGCTGAGGTGGCCGGAGCGGACGCTGGTGTTCGACGATCGTGAAGAGGTTCTTCGGACGACCTAAGGAACCTCGCGGATGCCCGCGCCGGCAAACGTCACGTGCTCCCACTGCACGGGGTAGGGCGACCCCGGTGCCACCGGAAAGAGCTCGGCAACCAAGGCCTCGCCTGTCCAGCGAAGCCGGTACAGTCCCGAGGTTCCCGAGGCGATGCTCTCCTGCGCCAGCATGATGTCCCCGACCACGGAGTCGAAGTTGGACGAAGGTGTCCCGTAGAGCTGCGAGCCGCCATAGTTGACGCCAAAGAAGTTCTCGCCGGGTACGATCATGTCGATGTCCTCAACGCTGACTCCGAGGGAGTAGGAGACCGTCGAACCGTCCGTCCCGATCGCCCACAAGAGCCCCTCTTGCTCAGCCCCTGCAATCGCCTTGCCAGCGAGCGGACCGTAGCGCTCGGGGGCGTTGGGGACGATGATTAGGCCTTCAAGGTGAACCCCGATGTTCGCCACGAGCGTGGGGATGCCCGCGGGGTTGATCCGCCACACCTGGCCTGCCGTCGTACACACGACGAGGTCCCCACCCCAGGCGCGCGTGGAATCCACGATGAGCGAGCCTCGCATGAGGCCGTTGCCGTCCCCAGGAAGATCAACCCAGGGGTTCTGGATGTCAGACCCATCGGCCGAGATGCGGACGATTTGGCCGTCGTTTCCGTTACCGACGAAGAGAAGTCCTGGCGGAAAGCCCGCCATGTTTCCCGCTCGGCTGGTGGCAATCTTCACTTCGTTAGTCAGGGACGAATATTCGGAAAACTGGACGTGACTTCCGTCGGCGAGGATGCGCTCGAAATTGTGCGGAGTCCCCGATGGATAGTGCACGCTCACGATGACCGAGTCACTGGACTGGTGGTAGTCGATCCCCACAGGCTGGTTGAAGTCTGTGGTGATGGGTACCAACTCCAAGGCTGGCGTCGGCCCATCCGCTCGGGGATCGCGCCAGTCCGGCAGCCCGTCTCCATCCAAGTCGCCGACCCCCTCGATGCTGTCGGGTAAGGAGTCGCCATCGGAGTCGGTGTCGATGTAGTCGGGCCGACCGTCTCCGTCGGTGTCGGGAGGAGCACCATCGACGGGCGGCTTGGCCTCGTAGGCATCAGGCTTCTCGTCGTTGTCCGAGTCGATGTCCAGGTAGTCGGGGATGCCGTCGAGATCACTGTCACGCGGCCCCCCGGGATCATCGCGCCCTTCCTCGGTGTCGGTGATGCCGTCGCCGTCGGAGTCGAGGTCGGGGGGCGGAGCCGTATCGAGAACCGTGGAGTCTCCGCCGCCGGTGGTCCCGGTGTGGATGCCGCCCGAGCTGGAGGTGTCCGAGGGATCGAGGGACCCGGTCGTAGGCTTGCTCGCACTCCCTGTGGGCGGGGTGGTGCAAGCCGTCAAGGTCAGGGCTAAGGAAAACAGGTAGCACATGACCCATCATAATCCGCTTGGCAACGAGGGTGCGTTGTCGAGACCGACCAACCGCACAATTTGTTCGGTCAGCGGCCGACCGGGCGCACTCCTGCAGGTTAGGGGGGCAGACCGACAAGGAGAGGCCATGGACTCGCTCGACCTCGCAAAGACGCATGAAATCCTGAACAAGATTATGGAGGCCGAGCTGGCCGGTGTGGTGCGCTACACGCACTATGCGCTCATGGTTCGAGGACCAAATCGCCTGCCTATCGTGGACTTCTTCAAGGCCCAGGCCGCAGAGTCTTTGGTGCATGCGCAGCAAGCCGGCGAGATCCTCACCGGACTCGAGGGGCACCCCAGCGTTAATGTGGCACCCATTCAGGAGACGCACCAGCACACCATCGGAGCGCTCCTCCGGGAGTCGCTGGAGCACGAACAGGCTGCGGTTGCGCTCTACAAGGCGTTCCTGGCAGTGGTGTCCGATCGAAGCATCTACCTTGAGGAGTACGCTCGCGGCCAGATTGGCCAAGAAGAGCTCCACACCATGGAGATCTCGAAGATGCTGCGAGATTACGAAGTATGAGAAGCCTCGCGGCAATTGGCATGATCCTGTGCCTTAGCTGCGCGGGTGTGGCGGAACAGGGCTCGGGAGGCTCTGAGAACCGAGATCCCGGGGGCGGTGCGGCGGCCAAGGTTGAGCTGACGGTGTACTCCGGTCGCGGTGAGTCGATGGTGGGCCCGCTCTTTGAGCGAATCCCAGACGACGCTCCGTTCACCGTCGCGGTTCAATATGGCAACACCGCTGAGATGGTGACCCGCCTGCTTGCCGAAGGCGACCAGAGCCCGGCCGATGTGATCCTTGCCCAGGACTCGGGGCATCTGGGTGTGCTCGCCAACAAGGGTAGCCTTGCGCCTCTACCACAGACGCTCCTATCGACCGTAGATCCCAACTTTCGAGACGAAGGCGGGACCTGGGTCGGCACGTCGGGAAGGCTCCGTGTACTGGTCTACGATTCAGCCCATGTGACCGAAGAGCAGCTGCCGCAGTCCCTCGAGGACCTTGGCCACCCACGCTGGAAGGGTAAGCTCGGCTGGTCGCCCACGAACAGCAGCATGCATGCCCATGTCAGCGCACTACGCCACCTCTGGGGCGAGGAAAAGACTCGCGCCTGGCTCCAGGCCGTGGAGGCCAACGGTGCGGTTCGGTACCCCAAGAATTCGCCGCAGGTGGCGGCGGCTAATGACGGTGCCATCGCCATAGGATGGGTCAACCACTACTACCTCCATCGCCTGGCGAAGGAGGGCCGCAAGGCGCAGAACTACTCTTTTCCAGGGGCTGACAACCCCGGCAACCTCCTCATGGTGTCGGGGGTTGGCATCCGCAGGAATTCGCCCCATCAGGAGGCGGCGGAGGCCTTTGTCGAATGGCTCTTGAGTGAGGAGGCTCAGACCTACTTTGCTCAGGAGGGCTTTGAGTATCCAACGAGGGGTGACATCCCGACCCATCCGGACGTGGCGCCCGTCACAATGGAGCAGCTCGCCAAGGTGCCGCAGGCGAGTCTCGCCGACTTAGGCTCCACGCGGGCGATGCTCACCGAGCTCGGCCTGCTCTAGTCGGCTGCAATCGACCAAGCGGCCTGCGTCGCTTGCAGGTGCCCTCGAGCGCCTCGTGCTGGCGGAGGCTCGACCGACGGCCAGAGGACGTCGATGGCGTGGGTCCCCTTCTCGCAGGTGAGGATGTGGTGCGCTCCCGCAAACTGAATTCCCGTGACCACAACCTCGCCATCGGGCGCCGGGCAGAAAGCGGCACCCTCGGGCCGAATGACGATTGTGCATGGTCCGTCTTTCACGCCCTCCACGGACCACGCGCCGGCCGAGGACGTCGCGGTGCCGGCCGACGCATGCGCAGGCAATAGAGCGCAGCGTCCGGTCATGGCTGCGGCCCCCAAGGTGGCCGGCCGGCGATAGACCGCTTCGGGCGACGCGTCTTGGACAATGCCGCTCCCAGCCTCGTCCAACACCACCATGCGATCAGCGAGCGACATGGCCGCATCATGATCGTGCGTGACCATGAGGACGCTTGCGCCCTCTTCGGATGCGATTCGTCGGAGGAGGCGGCCGAGATCGTGTCGACGTCCCGCGTCGACGTTCGAGAATGGCTCATCGAGAAGCAAGAGCGCGGGCCGGGGAGCCAGCGCTCGGGCTAGGGCAACCCGCTGCTGCTGGCCTCCGGAGAGATGACGCGGTCTTCGGGAAGCAAGGTCAGGGTCGATCCCGACCAAGGTGAGCAGTCCTTCGACGCGGGCCGGGCTCGAGGCCCGCAGACCGTAGGCGACGTTCTCCCGCACTGTCATGTCCGGAAAGAGCGCGTACTCCTGAAAGACCAGTCCGACGCCGCGACGTTCACACGGGACGGTCTCCACGCCGTCGCGGTGCACGACCACGCCGTCGATTGAGATGGAGCCGTGCTGCGGAGCAGCCAGCCCTGCAATGCAGCGCAACAGGGTCGTCTTTCCAGAGCCTGAAGCGCCGATGAGCGTCACAAACTCGCCGGGCTGAACGCGGAGGTTGACGCCTTCCCAGACGGGGTTCTGATCGTAGGCGTAGCGGAGCCTCGTGATCTCCAGTGGTGCAGGATCAGGCATCTGTCCTCCAGTGGTGGGTCGCCCAGGCCGAGCCGAGAGCCAAGGTCACCAGTATCAAGCCGGCCAGTCCGGCGTCATGCCACATCGACTCAGAGTAGCGATCCCAGACACGGAAGCTGAGGGTCTTGAGTCCAGTGGCACCGCCGAGCAGCAAGGTGACGGGAAGTTCTTTGACGATGGCATTGAAGCCGATCACCAGGGCGACGGCAACGCCAGGCGCAACGGCGGGGAAGACGACGGTCCTCAGACGTCGGGCGGGACCCGCCCCCAGGACTCTGGCGCTGTCAATTTGGCGGTCATCGACCGCCGAGAGTCCATCGCGAAGCGGTGCGTAGACCTCGGCCAAGAAGCGCGTAGCGTAGCCGACCATGAGGAGAGAACCAGATGCGAGAACCAGGCCATAGGTTGCGGGCGGGAGGCTTCGTGTAACCCGGAGTGTAGCGAGCATGAGCCCCAGGGCAAGGAGGACGCCAGGTAGCGCGCTG
>CAZKOI010000043.1:0-16861 GCA_964554315.1 uncultured Enterobacterales bacterium
AGGCTCGGGCTCGGGCTCGGGCTCAGGCTCGGGCTCAGGCTCAGGCTCGGGTTCGGGCTCGGGCTCGGGCTCCAGCTCGCTCGGTACGGAGGGGGCGGGAAGCCCTGGACTCAAGGCTTCCTCGTCGGTGATGTCATCCTCGAACGGCCTCCGCCTCCGGAACGAGTCTGCGACGCGTAGCACTTCATCGGCCGGCGTCTCTATCTTGGGAACGGCAGGCCTGAAGGCGCGCCGTGCAAGGCCTAGAACCAGGATCATGAGCGCACCACCGACCAGGTTGATGGCTCGCAGCACCATCGCCCTCTGGTCGGAGATCGCCTCGAGGGGAGAGGGTGAGAGGTTCTTTGAGCGGATGCTGATGAGGTCGGCGTCTTGGAGCATCCAGTCTGCGAGATTGAGCATGAAAGGAACGTTGTTCGCGACAAAGTCCGACGAACCGCTGACGATGATCCGGGCGGGGTCACTCGAGCGGCGGTGGCTCGCCGGATCGTCCTCCGATATGTCGATCCCTGGTCGGCTTGGCTCGGGAATCCCTTGGTCTGCGAAGAAGCTCTCCCATGTGCCGACCATGCTGATCAGGATCGGCCAACCTCCACCGGATTCTTCGCCCTCGAACGCCTGCGAGACCGCACGAGGAGCGACCGTTGGAATACCCTCCAGTCGCGTCGCGGAAGGAGAGACGCGGGCGAGCACGGTGGTCTCGACGGCGTCGGGCTCCGCGAAGTCAATGGTGCTGGCGTAAGGAAAGAGCAGAGAGTGATTGGACCCAATCGTTGGGTGTGACTTCTCGAGATCACTCACCCTCGGAATGAGCGCGAAATTGACCGGCATCTGGAGGACGTAGCGGCCCTGTCGGACCGGCATCCGGACCACTCCGTTTCGCTTTCGATCGATGATGGTGTCCCGGTTGACTGTCACGCCGAGGTGGTTCAGCCACGCGTCCATCCCGTGCTTGATCCCTCGCGGACGTCCGGTCTTCATGTCGCCTCGGACGTTGGTCACGAACAGGCCGAGCGAGCCGCCCCTCATCACGAACTGATCGAGATGGTAGAGCGCACGATCCGAGAGCTGTTTTTGGGGACCCACGACCCACAGGGCGTCAACCTCGTCGGGTACACCCCCGCGGTCGCCGATGGTCACAGGCACGAAAGAGTAGCGCTCCTTCAGGCTCTCTCGGAGGTCCTCAAGAGGGCCGCTGGCCTTGCCGAGGTTGGGTTCGCCGTGGCCTGTGGTGTATCCAATCACCTTGCGCGGAGCGTCGCGCACGAGCACATCGAGCGTCTTGGCGAGGTCATACTCGAGCGTGGCCAGCTGCGAGATTGCGGGCAGGCTGGCCTGCCGCTCGCCATAGATGAGGGCCACACCCATCATCACCTTCCGAAGCTCGCTCAGGCCGTCGGTTCGGTAGCGGTAGTCGATCGGCTGAATACCAAACTGGCGCGCGACGGCCGTGGCCTCGGGATTCCCCGTCGGATCGATGACTTCGACGCGCATCTTTCCGTTGCTGTAGGCCGCAAGCTCGCTGAGGAGGTCGACCACCACCTGCTCATGATTATTGTAGGGGGCCTGAAGCCCGCCGGTAAAGTAGACCTTCGCCACAAGCGGCTTGGCCAGGTTGCTCACCAAGCGTTGTGTGGCCGGATCGAGTGAGTGGACGTTGTCTCTCGTGAGGTCCATCCGAAAGAATCGATTGCTGGACCAGAGATTGACGGCAGCCACGATGAGGACCACCAAGAGCATCTGGACCCGCGCGTTGAAGAGCAGATGTCCGCGGACGTCTTTCATCGCAGGCGCCTCCGCTCAAGGCCAAAGACGGCCGCATGGAGGAAGAGCGCTACGACTGACCCGTAGAAGACCAGGTCTCGGCTGTCGATCACGCCGCGAGCGAGGTTGTTGAAGTGGGTCTCGAAGGAAAGGTACTGAACCACCGGCAAGACAGCGGCAGGTACCTGGGCCAGGGCAAAGCCGCTAGCAAAGGGCACGACACAGATACTGAGCGCGAGTAGGAACGCGACGACTTGGTTCTGGGTGCCGACCGACGTTGCCGTGCCGATGGCTGTGAATGCGGCACCGAGACCAAGCAGTCCCACATATCCCCCGAGAACAGGTCCGAGGTCAAGGTCGCCAAGGAGCGCGAGTGTCAGCGGGTAGGTCAGGGTCATCGCGATCGCCACGCCGACCAGAGAGAAGGCGGCCAGAAACTTTCCGAGGACAATCGCGGGCTCACTCACGGGGAGCGTGACCAACAGCTCGATGCTGCCTTGGCGGTGCTCCTCACTGAACAAGCGCATGGTAATCGCCGGAATCAGCAGCAGCATGAACACGCTCGCCCAGAAGAACACCGGCCTCATGGATGCGATGCCTGCGCCGAGCAGGTCCTGAAAGTACAGAGTAAAGCCACCCACCAGCAGCAGGAACACCGGGATCACGATGTACGCCAGCGTCGAGTCGAAGTAGCTCGAGAGCTCTCGCCTGAAGATGGCAGCGACGTGATTGAGCACAGATCTATCCTTGCGTCGTCAAGTGTGAGAGAGCGTAGCCGCTCGCTCGTGCGCGCGCACGCTAGGGTGTCCTATGCGGTGGCAGATTCGGGCACAATGGGGGCATCCTCTCGGCGCGCCCAGGCCATGGCCTCGTCGTATGTCGCCACGGGACCTCGTCGTGGCTTGAGCGTCATCATCGCGGTCTCCATGAAGCCCTGGAGTGTTCGGAACATGTGGCTGGTGTCAATCCAACACGCCCGCATGCACCCTTCACAGCTTCCCGCCTCGAGCATTCGGGCTCGCTCGTAGACTGCGGAGTGGAAGTAGTCTTCGAAACCGGGGTCGAGAAAGTGGACGTGCTGCTGCTCAGTCCTATGGCATATGGTGAACTGGCCATTGGGGGCGATGGAGAAGTAGAGCCGGCCCGCATCACAGCCCTCGGCGGGGAACTGTCCTGTCTTCAGGTAGGTTCGGCTTGACTCTAGGTATGGCGTTGAGTTGAGGATGGGCCAGCCTTGGGCCTTCATATCGATGATTTGGTCGTACGCTTTGTCGACGCGAGCGAGCATGCTTCGCGGTGTGTCTTCGCTGTGGAGACCCATCTCAGGGCGGTAGCGGATAAAGCGGGCCTCCCAGTTGCGGACGCCGGCGTTCGGGTCAGGGAGGAGTTCGATCGGCAAGAAGCTGATGGCAAAGCCAACGTCCTTCGCGAAGCGCACCATGTCAGGCAACTCTTCGAGGTTGAGGTTGCTTACCACGCAGTTGATCGTGGGCATGGCGCCGGGGACACCCGCCAGACGGCGTCCAATGTGAGAGATGTTGGCGACCGCCTCGTCCCATGCGCCTTCATACTCGCAGATGTAGTCGAAGCGGCTGGGGTACAGCGAGTCGAGGGAGATGGAGAAGTTCTTGACGCCGTAGTCCATCGCCTTGTCGAGGCGATCCCGACCAACACCGATGCCGTTGGTGAGCAGCCGGAGGTTGATGCCCTCGTCGACGAAGAATTTGGCGATTTCCTCGACCTGTTCATGAGCGAAAGGCTCGCCGCCGCCGATGCTGCACTGGACGACGCCCAAGCGACGCATCCGGGCAGCAATCTCCTTGCACTCCTCCAAGCTCAGCTCTTCTTTGGCGTTGCCGTAGCGCCAGATACCGCACATCTTGCAGGTCAGGTTGCAGCGATGCGTGATCCCGAAGTGAGCGTAGACCGGGACGCGGCGGGTCAGCGCCCCGAGGGCGATTCGCTTGTAGTTCTCGGCAGTGAGGGAGAGGTTCATACGATGGGTCCGTCCCCTAAGATACCCTGGTTTGGGCCGTTGTCTCTAGGGTTGCTGCACGAACAGACTCGATCAGGTGCGAGACATCGCCTGCTGTGAGGTTGGGGTGGACCGGAATGTGGAGGAGTTCCGCCATCGCTTTAGCCGCGTTCGGGCAGGGGCGCCGGTGGTCTTGAAATAGGGGGTGGTCGCTCAGATCATTCATGTAGCCGGTGGTGGTGTCGACCCCGCGACTTCGGAGCGCCGCCATGAGGCCATCGCGGTTCTCGTGGTGCACAACAAAGCTCATGTAGATGGGCTCGCTTCCATCGGGGTATGCCGGCACGCCGAGTCCGGGGACGTTCGCGAGGCCAGCGTCGAGGGACTGGCCGTTTCGGATCCGGGCGCCATTGAGCGCATCCATGCGCTCGAGCTGTTTCATTCCCACGGCCGCCTGGACGGCGCGCGCGCGGGCCTGGTCGAGGTAGCTCTTTGGGACCTCGCTGTAGGTCCGCTCGGGCTCGCCAAAGCGCTCATGGATGGGATCCTTGCCCATCGCGTTCCCCACGACAATCGCGGGATGAACGGTGGCCCAGTAGACCCACGGGTGGGTCGCCAGGAACATGGCGACACCGGTGACCGCCTCCTTGATCGACTTCGCCGCAGGGCTCATTCCGCTTCGCTCGATGGTGGCCCGGATGTGCGCCGCGACGGCATCATCGTTGGTGGTGACCATGGCGCCAGACAGGGTCGTGATGTTCTTGGTCAGGCCAAAGGTGTAGTAGGCGTGGTCCCCGATCGCGCCCACCTTGCGACCCTTGTACCGAGCACCTGTGGACTGGGCACAGTCTTCGATGACCTGGATGCCGTGCTTCACCGCGATCGCGTTGATGGCGTCCATGTCACACGGAGTGCCGAAGAGGTGAGTCGGGATCACCGCCTTGGTCTTCGGCGTGATCGCCTCCTCAAAGGCAGCGGGGTCGAGGACGTGGGTGTGCAGTCCGATGTCAGCGAACACGGGCTTCGCGCCCAACAACTCCACCATCGCAGGAATCGCGAAGTACGTGAGGCCAGGGATCACCACCTCGTCGCCTGGCTTGAGGCCGAGGCCCTCCAGGAGCAAATAGAGACCGTAGCGGGCCGAGGGCACCATGACGCCGTGCTTGGCTCCGATCGTCTCGGCGAAGGTAGCCTCGAAGGCGCCGACGAGCTCGGGACCGGCTCCTGCGCCGACCAGGTGCTTTGCACAGATCAGCGCCTCAGCGGGACTGAAGCTGGGCGAGAATCGCGGGATTTTTCCAAAAGCCATGACCGTTCTCCACGTGTGTCATACCCCGAGATGGGGTATGTCTTCCCCCCATTTGAGGTGAGAAGTGGCGATTTTGGCAATCTTGGAGGCTCCGCATCCTGTCTTGGCCGCGCGTGCACGGGACGTCGCGGACAGCGAGTTCGGACCTGAGCTTGCTCGCTTCGTCGAAGACATGGCGCAGACGATGTACGCTGCTCCAGGGGTCGGCCTCGCTGCGCCGCAGGTCGGTGACAGCCGGCGGATTCTCGTGGCCAACCTCAAGGGTGACATCGACGCCGACAGTCGAGATGAGCTGGTGGTGATGATCAACCCGGTGATCAAGGAACGCAGCAAGGAGACGATCCGCTGGGAAGAGTCCTGCCTGAGCGTGCCGGAGTATGAGCTGGACGTGGATCGCTCGATGCGAATCCAGGTGGAATGGCGTGACGTCGCCGGAGATGCGCAGACGGGTTGGTTTGAGGAGTTTCCGTCGGTCGTGCTGCAGCACGAGATGGATCACCTCGACGGCGTGACGCTGCTCGACCGCTCGAGCCGCCTGAAGCGTGGTCGCTACATGAAGCGCCGGAAGAAGGCGCAACGCGACGGAGAGTAGCGGTGAGGGTCATCTTCATGGGAACGCCGGACTTCGCTGTCCCCACCCTCGATGCTCTGGTCGAAGCGGGTCACGAGATCATTGCGGTCGTCGCTCAGCCGGATCGGCCCAAGGGGCGAGGACAGAAGCTGGTCAGCCCTCCGACCATCGAGCGCGCGCGCGCGCTCGGTCTCCCCACGCGCCAACCTCGGGCGGTTCGAAGCGGCCCCTTTGTGGACTGGATGCTCGGCGCCGAATCTGACGTTGCGGTGGTCGTGGCCTATGGACGCATCCTCATCCCTGCACTCCTCAGCGCTCCTCGCCTCGGCTGCATCAACGTGCACGCCAGCTTACTTCCCAAGTACCGCGGCGCAGCACCCATTAACTGGGCGGTGGTCCATGGAGAGCGCGAGACTGGCGTGATGACGATGCAGATGAGCGAGGGCCTCGACACCGGAGACATCCTGCTCGCCGAGCGGACGGAGATTTCGCCCGATGAGACAGCGGGTCAGCTCTACGCGCGCCTCGCGCCGATGGGTGCACGCTTGGCGGTCAAGACGCTCGAGCGCCTCCACACGCTGACGCCCGAGCCCCAGGATCATGCGGCTCACACGGTGGCCCCGCTCATCCGCAAGGAGATGGCTCAGATCGACTGGCGTCTCTCCGCCCGAGCGATCCACGATCAGGTGCGAGGCTTCAATCCTTGGCCGACGGCGTGGACGTCCCTCGGGGGTGAGCGCATGAAGGTGCACCAGACGACGGTGGTCGGGACCAGCGGGCCGGCGGGTCGTGTGCTCTCGACGAGCCAGGGCTTGGTCGTGGGGACCGGTGATGGAGCGGTAGAGATTGTGGACCTGCAGCTTCCAGGACGTCGGGCTCAGTCGGGGCGAGACGTCATCAACAGCGGACGCGTGACCGAGGGAATGATCCTCGGCGAGGAGACATCATGGCCATCGTAGCCCCCTCCATACTCTCAGCAGACTTCTCTCGCCTTGGTGAGGAGATAGCGTCCATTGCTGCCGCGCCCTGGGTGCATGTGGATGTGATGGATGGCCGCTTTGTTCCCAACATCACCATCGGACCCATGGTGGTCGAGGCGATTCGTCCGTTGACGGACCAGGTGATTGACTGCCACCTGATGATTGTCGAGCCGGATCGGTACATTAGCGACTTTCGGCGCGCTGGCGCGGACATCATCACGGTTCATGCAGAGGCTGTCCACCACCTCGATCGAACGGTCGCGGCGATCAAGGAGACGGGCGCTAAGGCGGGAGTCGCGCTCAACCCCCACACCTCCGAGGCCGTCCTCGACTACGTCCTTGAGGAGCTGGATCTGGTGCTGATCATGAGCGTTAATCCGGGCTTTGGCGGGCAGTCGCTCATTGAGCGAGTCTTTCCAAAGATTGAGACCGTGCGATCACGCATCGATTCGCGTGGGCTCGACACGCTCATTCAGGTCGATGGCGGCGTAAAGACCCACAACGCACATCGCTTCACCGATGCCGGGGCTCATGTCCTCGTCAGCGGTTCTGGTGTCTTTAAGGCAGAGGATCGAGCAGAGGCGATTCGGGCGCTGGCGGATGCCTGACGACGGCCGCCACCATTCGCGAGAGGACTAGCGGTGCTCTTTACCCGTGTCCTCGTCCCCGTTGATTTCTCGTCGGCCTCGCTCGAGGCACTGCGCCTTGCCGTCTCTATAGGACTCCGGGAGGGGGCTCGTCTGACCATCATGACGGTGGACACCGAGCCTTGGTCGAAGGACAGCGATGCGGAGCTTCAAGCCCTTCGTCGTTGGGCGGTTGCCGAGCTCCCCAGCTCCTTGCACGTGGACTTCTTGGTCGAGCGCGGATCGCCCGCTGATCGCATCAATGCGCAGGCGATTTCGGGAGAGCACGACTTGGTGGTGATGGGAACCCACGGAAAGACGGGGCTTGAGCGGGTTATGCTGGGAAGCGTCGCGGAGACCGTCGTCCGGACCTGTGCGGTGCCGGTCATGGTCACTCACGACCGGTCTGCTTCGAGCGTCCCTGAAGGAGAGCGCCATGAGCCATGATTCGCGAATCCAGTCCTTCAGTGCGTTCTGGCCGTACTACATTGGTGAGCATCGGCATCCCGTCTGTCGGTTGCTCCACTTTGTCGGAACAGGGGGCTTCATTGGGGTCTTGATCACCTGCATTGCCATCGATCCGATCCGCATGGGGAGCTTTGTGGTGGCTGGCCTCCTTGTGGCCTTCCTCGCGAGACGCCTAGAGTCCCGACGCCGCGCGCTTCCAGAGGCGCTGACCATCATCGTCCTCTGGACGATGGGCAGCCCATGGGTCCTCGCCGGCATCTTCTGGGCTTATCTCTTTGCCTGGGTCGGACACTTTCGGGTGGAGGGAAACCGCCCGGCAACCTTCTCCTACCCGCTCTGGTCGTTGTTCGGCGACTTCAAGATGGTGGGTCTCATGGCGGCAGGACGTCTGTGGTCGGGAGACCCCGTGGACGCGGCTCATTAAATCCTCGGCCACCTGTGCCTCGATGCGGTAGCATGGTCTGCGAAGGGGGGCGCGGCATGAGGTTCACGGCATGGTTCACAGCAGCTGGGATGGCCTGTGGTGGTGTCTCGGATCTGGACTCTGCGGTTGGCCAAGACGCGCTGGAGCGTGAGTCACCGGCCGTCACCCTACCTGAACCCACCCTGCGAAGGCTGACTCGCGAGCAGTATGGCAATGCGCTCACCGACCTCCTCGGCGACGGGCTGGTGCTCCCCTCGTCGCTGGAGCCAGACCAGGTGACGGATGGGCTCAAGGCCATCGGTGCGTCGTTGACGACCATCTCGCCGCGCGGCGTGGAGCAGTACGAGGAGGCTGCGTTTGGACTGGTCGAGCAGGCGCTCGCGCGAGAGGCCAATCGAGCCATGCTGGTCCCCTGCGACCTCGACGAGGAGGGCTGCACGGAAGACCTCATTTCAGCATTCGCTCGACGAGCTTGGCGCCGCCCCGTCCAGGACGACGAGCTCGATGTACTGGTCGCAATAGCGGAGCAGGCTGAGGCGGCTCTAGGCCAGGTCGACGATGGCATCACCTATGCCCTCGCCACCGTGTTGCAGTCGCCCAACTTTCTCTTCCGTGTCGAGCTGGGCCAGGCCGCGCCCGACGGCAGCGGTGTCTGGTTTACGGACCACGAGATGGCGGGTCGCATGAGCTTCCTTCTGTGGAACACGATTCCCGACGAGGAGCTACTCCGAGCGGCAGACGACGGTGAGCTGACCACGGAAGAGGGGCTAAGGGTCCAGCTCGACCGCATGATCGATGACCCGCGGTACGAGGACGGCGTCCGCGCCTTCTTCACGGACATGTGGACGCTGTACGAGCTGGATGACCTCACCAAGGATCCGACCGTCTTCACCCACATGAGCCCCGAGGTGGGCGAGTCGGCCCGAGAGGAGACCTTGCTCAGTGTCGTCCAGAATGTGGTCCACGATGAAGGGGACTATCGCGAGATGTTCACCACCACGCGGACGTACCTCGACCGCAAGCTCGCCAGTATCTACAACGTGCGTGCGCCTGCTCGAGAGGGCTTCGGTTTGGCCTATCTCCCGCCGGAGGGAGGGCGTCGCGGAGTCCTCGGTCACGCCAGCTTTCTGGCGCTGCAGTCCCACGCCGTGAACAGCAGCGCCACGCTGCGCGGGAAGTTTGTTCGGGAGGTCATGCTCTGCCAGTACATCCCGCCGCCGCCGTCGGACGTCGACACGTCCATCCCTGAGGCGAGCGCGGATGCGGTGACCCTCCGTGAGCGCGTGGCTGTCCACCTTGAGGACCCATTCTGCGCAAGCTGCCACCAGCTGGTCGACCCGATCGGTCTGGGCTTCGAGCAGTTTGACGGCTTGGGGCACTTCCGAACCCTCGAGGACGGCGCCACCATCGATCCTTCAGGAGACATCGACGGTGAGGGCTTCGCCGATGCATGGGAGATGGCTCAGGTGCTCTCCGAGCACGACCGTCTCCCTCGCTGCTTGGCTCAGACGGCTCTGGCCTACGCCTCGGGCCATTCGATCACGGACGGCGAGCAGGATGCGGTTGGCTTCCTGGATAAAGGGTTTCGGTTCTATGGGCACAGCGTGACGTTTTTGCTGAGAGACATTGTGATGAGTGAGGCCTTTCGACGGGCAGGAGAGATCGAGTGAAGCCGCTGAGTCGTCGGGACGTTTTGCGTGGGATGTTGGCGGGTTCTGCGGTGTCCGTGGGCCTTCCCCCCCTGGAGGCCATGTTCAACGCCAGCGGCACGGCGTATGCCGCAGGCGGAGGGCTGCCGCTTCGCTTTGGCTTATTCTTCTGGGGAAATGGCAACCTGCCCGATCGGTGGACGCCCACGGGAGAAGGGGCGGACTGGGCCCTCAGCGAGCAGCTCGAGCCGCTGGCGTCGGTAAAGGACCTGATCACCGTGGTCAGCGGCATGTCGCTTCATACCGACAACGTGTATCCCCACACCTCGGGAGCGGCCGGCATCCTCACAGGAGCCAACCTCTTGGCCTACGAGGACGGACGAGAGGATGGAACGTTTGAGATTCCGAGCATCGACCAGCTGATAGCGGGGCACATCGGGGGGGAAACCATCTACCGATCGATGGAGACGGGTGCGATGCCGGGCACCAACGGAAACTCGTTCAATGGTCCCAACAACAAGAATCCGCCGGAGCTCTCCCCGTTTGCGCTTTATGAGCGTTTGTTCGGGGGTACCTTCCGAGAGCCTGGCGAAGAAGGGTTGGTGGATCCCTCGTTGGCTCTGAGGCGCAGCGTCCTGGATGCCGTCATGGGCGACATTGACCGAATCAACATGCGGGTCGGTGCCGCCGACCGAATTCGGCTTGATCAGCACCTTACTGGGGTGCGAGAACTCGAGCTCAGACTGGCGCGCCTTGAGGAGGATCCGCCGAGCCTTGAGGCCTGTGCCCGGCCGTCCGAGCCCTCGGCCGAATTCCTCGAGGTTGAAGGCCGCCACCCGGTGGCGGCCATCCATCGTGCGATGACGGACCTCATCGTCATGGCCTTGGCGTGCGATCAGACCCGGGTGTTCAGCCACTGGTTCTCCGACCCGCTCACGAACCAGCTGTTTCCGGATGCCACGATGGGGCACCACAGCCTCACGCATGACGAACCCGGAGATCAGCCGGAGGTGAACATGGTCACGCGCTTCATCATGGGAGAGTTGGCGTACATGGTGGACGCGCTCGCGGCGGTCCCCGAAGGTGACGAGACCGTGCTCGACCACATGGTGCTCTTGGCGACATCGGAGACGAGTAAGGGCCAGACCCATTCGTTCGAGGAGATGCCCATCATTCTCGCCGGGAGCGCTTGCGGAGCCCTTCATCAGGGCATTCACTACCGCTCGCACACCGGCGAGAATGCGAGCAAGGTGATGCTCTCGGTGGTGCGCGCCATGGGAATCAGCGCGCCAACCTTTGGGCGAGGTGCGGGGGAGGTCAGCGATGGTCTGTCTGCGCTCCAGGTCTAGCGCTGTGCTGGTCGCCGCACTGCTTGGCTGCGGCGGCATCAGTGACGAGCTTGCCGACTCAGGTGCGGTCGAGGACATGGTCTGTGACGAGCCCGAGAAGACACAGGTCGCGGTCATCACGGAGATGTGGTTCGCTCGAGTGGACGGCGAGGTCACGAATGCGGTCAACCTGGACGGCGATGCGGAGGGATGTGGTCAGCCTGACTACACCAGCCCCGCGGGTGAGTCGGGTGTGGACAATGCCTTCGGCACGCTCCTCCCCGTCCTCGAGCTGACCGAGGGTGCGGCCATCGAGGTCTACATCCAGGACCTCATCAACAACGGCGAGATGTTGATCATGATGGAGATGGAGGACGTTGACGACCCCTATGAGGACGAGTGCGTCAATTTCAACCTCCTTCGAGGGCTGGGTGAGCCGACCGTGGGAACGGACAAGATCATCGAGTCGGGGCAGACCTTCGATCGAAACCTGGACCTCCCTCAGAGTCGTGCGGAGGCCCAGTCCATTACCGACGGCGTGCTCGTCGCCTCGCCTCTTGAGTTCAGTCTTCCCTTTCAGATCTTTGATGTTGAGCTCGAGTTCAACCTCCATGGGTCAACCCTACGCTTTGAGCAGGGTGTCGATGGCCACCACACCGGAATCGTGGCGGGCGGTCTCTACATCCACGAGATTGTGGACTTCGTCTCGGGGCGAGACGACATCGACATCGGTGATCTCATCACGGACTTTGTGACCAGCAAGGCCGATCTCTGGCCCGATGAGTCGGGCGCATGCCAAGGGATATCGGTGGTGTTTGAGTTCAAGGCCAAGCCGGCCTTCTTCTACGTGGACTAATGCGATCAGCCGCGGCCTTTCTCTTCGTCATCGCCTGCGCTTCGGGCGCCAAGGACGGCGTGATCGAGCCCATCGACACGGGTGCTCCGATCGATCCGTTGGCATGGGCCGTGGACAAACCCGGTCCCTACGCAGCAGGCTACCGCGCCGAGTCGGTCACCTATGCGCCGGGTGAGGGGCTCGAGGCGCGGACCCTGCGTCTGAACGTGTGGTACCCGACGACCGACGAGGATGGGTCCACCGCGACCTACACCGTGGGGACGGATTCTCAGGCGCGACAAGGAGCATCGATCGCTCCCGCGGCCCACAGCGCGGGGTATCCGGTCCATGTTCACTCTCACGGATACCGAGGCTTTGGTGCGACCTCTGCCTTCTTGGCGCGCTACCTGGCCTCCCATGGCTGGGTGACCGTCGCTCCAGACCACGCGCAGAACACCCTCGTCGATCACGTGGATCCGCTTCCCTTTGCCCACTTCATTCATCGGCCGCTTGATGTCTCCGCGGCGCTCGATGCACTCCCCGGCGTCATCCCGGAGGTGGACGTGTCCCGTGTGGTGCTCTCAGGGCACAGCTTTGGCTCGTACACGGCGTGGGCCTCCGCCGGTGCGACCGTGGACATGGATAGCGTGGCGGCGATGTGCGCCACGGGAGAAGGAATCGAGGATGACGGGTGCTCAGCAGCAGAGCAAGCGCGGGTCGAGCAGGGCTTGAGTGACCCTCGGGTGGTGGGGATCGTGCCGATGGCGGGTACGCTCCGTAGGAGCTGGTTTGGAGACTCGGGGGAGCGCTCTGTCTCGGGTCCTGTTCTGTTCTTCGGTGGGACGAACGATGACGTCGGGCAAGCCGAACAATTTGCAGAGATGGGTCCCATCGACTTCACCTGGGTTGAGCTTCAGGGAGCCTGTCACCAGAGCTTTGCCCTCGGTTCGTGTGACACGCTCGATCGAGACCAGGGCTTCTTCGTGGTTCAGAGTCTTGCGCTCGCTTTTGGTCGCGCGATCGTTCTCGATGATCGGGCGCCGCGCACGCACGCGTTGTTGAGCGGTGAAGAGCAGATTTCTGAGTTCGTGACGACCAAGGTTCGCTAGGGAAGTTAGGAGCGCCGCATGTGCGGATTCGTAGGGCTAATCGGACATGACACTGTGGCGCCTAGCCTGGCGCTCGGCCTTCAGTCTATCCAGCATCGAGGACAGGATGCGGCGGGTGCGGCGACCTTTGATGGGCGGCGGTGGCACCTCACCAAGGACCTCGGCATGGTCGCGACGGTGCTCAGCGGCGACCGCATACGAGACCTCTCGGGCAGCGTGGGTATTGCCCACGTACGGTACCCGACTGCGGGGACCGTCTCGACGCAGCAGGATGCCCAGCCTTTCCAGACCCGGCATCCTGGCATTGTGCTCGCGCACAACGGAAACCTCACCAACATCCCGGAGCTCACGGATCAGCTGAACCGGGGCGGCGTCCACGTGCTCAGTGGCTGTGACGCCGAGCCCCTGCTGCTGGTCCTGGCCGAGGAACTCCAGCGGATCCGTCCCGCGAGTCACTCGGCAGACGATGTGGCCCAGGCGGTCGGCCATGTTTATCGGCGGGTGCGTGGAGCGTACTCTGTTGTCGCGGTGATGTCGGTCGATGGAGAGCCCACCCTGGTGGCATTCCGAGACCCTCATGGCATCCGGCCGGGTTGCTACGGTGAGCGTCAGGATGGTGCATGGATGGTCGCCAGCGAGTCGGTTGCTCTGGATGTTCTCGACTTTCAGAAGGTGGGGGATCTGCCGCCGGGCGAGGTGTTGTTCTTCCGCGCAGGTCAGCCCCCGAGACGTCGGGCTGTCGTGCCGGGTAAGCCGCGACCCTGCGTGTTCGAGCGTATCTACTTTGCCCGTCCCGACTCGAGGATGGAGGAAGGCCGCGTCAACCGCTCCCGCTGGAGGATGGGAAGAACCTTGGCCAAGGAATGGGCGATGAAGGGGCACCAAGCGGACGTGGTCGTGGCGGTTCCTGACACGTCCCGACCTGCAGCGATGGCGATGGCCGAGGAGCTGGGTGTGCCGCATCGTGAGGGCTTCATCAAGAACCGGTACTCGGGCCGAACGTTCATCATGCCCGACGCCGCGTCTCGGACGGCCGCGCTGAGGCTGAAGCTGAATCCCATCCGGGAGATCTTCGAGGGCAAGCGTGTCCTGTTGGTGGATGACTCCATCGTGCGCGGCACCACAATGGGCCGAATTGTAGAGATGCTGCGCGGCTTCAAGCCTGCGGAGCTCCATGTCGCGGTCTTCTCACCGCCGGTTCGACACCCTTGCTTTTACGGCATTGACATGCCCTCGAGGTCGGAGCTCGTCGCCTCCCGGTATGCGCCCGATTCCGTTGAGGCGGCTCTGGCGGAGCGAATTGGAGCGGACTCGCTCACCTTCCTGTCCATTCCAGGGCTCAAGTCCGTCATGGGTGAAGAGGTCTGTGCGGCATGCTTTGATGGGTCCTATATCGTGCCTGTGTCTGACGAGGAGCAGGCCTTCATCATGGGCGAGCGCCGCTGACTAGCGGCCGAACTTGAAGGTCAAGCTCAGCGAGGTGGTCTGGGTCTCAAAGTCGTGAGTGACCACGAGCGGGACGCCGTGAATCTGTGCGCCCACTTGGGGGGCAATGTTGTGCTCTCCCCTTGAGTTACCGGTGTATTGGGCACCACCAATGAGCGCGACGTCTTTGTTCAAGAAGTAGGCACCCTGAGCGGTGGTGGACCAGTCATTCCCGTCTAAGCCTGCGTTCAGCTTGTGTTGAATGCGGGTGTAGACAGGCCCCAGCTTTTCCTCGACCATCAAGTCCCACTGATGGGTCGTTTGGCCGGTGTCTTTGAATCGATATTTCGCCATGTACGTCTGGAACTCATCGGGGTTTCGGAACCCGAAGTACGCACCAACTTCGACGGAGTCGCTGTTGCCCCAGGTGGTCTTGCCGTCCGCACCCATGCTGTAGTTGTTGCCCAGATCGAGGTCGAACGATCCGGAAGCACTGTGGTCTCCAGAGGAGCTGGTGCTGAGCTTCAGCGCAGCGTCGAGGTCCTTGGCGTCAAAATCGACGCCGAGGCTGGCCTTCTGCTCCGTAGAGAGCTGGTAGGAGTCTGCGGCGCCGAGCTGCTTGGCGGCCTCGCTCAGGCTCAAGCTCACGCTGAGCTGGTCGGTCACGGTCTGACTGAGGTCGAGCTGGCGGCGGCTGCTCCCGTCGCTGCTGGCCGACGACGTGTATCGAACTAGGCTCCCGTCTTGCTCGGTGGTCAGCGCGTTGTTCAAGGTGAGGATGCCCAGCGTGGCGTTGTAGTCGACGCCGGTGACCTTGCGCGTGTTGCCGTCCTGCTCTGTGACCTCGACGTTGAGCTTCTCAGTGCCTTGATTTTGGCTGTAGCCACCCTTCACGGTGTTGTTTCCGATCTGGGTCAGACCCTGCACGTTGAGAATGGTCAGGTCGGCGCCGTCCACCTGCCCGGATACCTTGAGGTTGCGCTCGGCATCGCCCAGGGTGCTTGAGAACTCGGTCTTGGTGGTGTCCCCGGGTGTCACCTTGATGGCGGCGACCAGAGGGGCGGTGGCGTGAGAGATCTCCGCGGACACCTGCTTGATGGCGATGTTCTGGAGCGTGCCGAGCTTGGCGCCGAGCTTGAGCTCCATGTCTTTGCTGAGTCCGATGGTCGTGCTCAACTCGGGAATAGTGGCGTTCGCGAGGTAGGCGCCTGCGGCGGCCAGCAGCGCGGCCACGACGATGAGCTCAGGGTTAGCGTCGACCCACTCGCCGAGGCTCCCCACCAGCCCTGCACCATTGGCCTTGACCCAGTCGCCGGCGACGGCGCCGAACTCCTTCTTGAGGGCGGCCTCAAACGCCGCAATATCCGCCGAATTGTCGGCAGGATCGAGCTTGTCCAGCTGCCCGAGGAGGGCGGAGAACGAGGCGATTAAGGCCTGGTCAGCGTAGCCAGCGACCGCATCGAGGGTCAGGTGCGGAGCCACCGCCTGGTAGAGCTCGGGCCCGAGCCACTGCCCCAGAACCGCGGTGTAGTTGGCCAGTCCCTCCGCCGTGCCCTTGTCCGACCGCGCCTCCTCAGCTTGTTGGGCGTTGGACTTTGCCACAGGGCCTGCAGAAGTCGCGCCTCGCTCATCGGAGGTCTGCTCAGGACCTCTCGTCTGGTGTGACTTCGCTGACATCGTCCACCATCATAGGCACTGCACGACCCACCGTCACCCGTCCTTCGTACATTCGAGCGGTATCCCAGGGCAAGGGTCAGGGGGTTAGGGGTGTTGAGTGGAGGCCCCTATGAAGGCAAAAGCGCTTTTTTCAGCAGCAATACTGGTTGGGTGCAACAGCTCAAAGCAAGACATTGATGCTTCTCGATGTGCCAACCCGATGATCCTCTGTACCATCGCAGGCACGGGTACCGCTGGCTACAACGACATCAACATTCGAGCATCTGAGACTCAGCTCAAGAACCCGACTGCGCTGGTCGAAGACGCCGCAGGCCGGCTCTCGGTGAGCGATGCGGGCAATCACCAAGTCCGTCGGTTTGAGGGCGATGACTTGATGACCGTCATTGGTCGCAACCTCAACGGAGAGGCCAATTCGGGTCCCGCGTCTAGCTCGCCGCTGGGGTACGTCAACGACATGGACTTTGACCCCGATGGGCAGCTGGCCATCCTTGAGGGGGTGGCGGCGCAGATCTCTTGGGTGGATCTGATCCAGGATCAGCTCACGGTCTTCGGTGGATTCGAGCTGAGCAAGCCAAGCAGCATGGCGCTTGACGACATGGGCAACATCTTCGTGGCGGATGCTGGGGAAGGTGTGAACCTGGTCTACAAGGTGACCGAGGCTGGCGAGGTGTCCATCATTGCGGGGGCCGACACCGACGGATTCCCGCTCTCCTCTACATCG
>CAZKOI010000044.1:0-16676 GCA_964554315.1 uncultured Enterobacterales bacterium
GTGGGCGGCTGAGATCAATGGACAGCTCGCCGTAGTCGTGATTTCCCAGGATCACGTAGAAGGGAAAGTCCAGCTCATCGTAGGGAAGCTCGAACTTCTCCATGAACTGAGGATCATCGGCAGAAGTGACGCCCTCATCGTAGAAGTTGTCGCCGAGGTAGAGGGCGAACTGGCACCCAACGCCATCCTCATCTGTCTTGGCATCACAGAGCGTATCCATGGCGGCTGCGACTTGGTACTGGTTGTCGTTTCCCTCCCCACCGTCACCGAGCACCACGAAGCGGACCCTCTCGACAGGGTCGGCATCGGCGTCGGCATCGGCGTCGGCATCGGTGTCCGCATCAGCGTCCGCGTCCGCATCAGCGTCCGCGTCCGCATCAGCGTCCGCGTCTGTGTCCGCGTCTGTGTCCGCGTCGGCATCGGCGGTGGGGGAGGAGGGTAACCCCGCGGAGTCTGCTGCCAGATCCTTGCTGCAGCTTGCGAGAACCAGGGAGGCCAGAATCATCGTCTTCATAGTCTCTCGGTAACCCAGTCGGGGTCGGCTTACCGCTTCCAGAAGCTCGGAACGAACAGACTCAATAAGCTGAAGAACTCCAGTCTCCCCAGCAGCATGGAGAAGCTCAGGACGCCCTTGGATGCGTCAGAGAAGAACCCATAGTTGTCCGTGGGTCCGACAGCCCCCAGTCCTGGCCCGACGTTGGCCACGCACGCCAGCGATGCCATCAGTGCTGTGGTGAGATCGACAGGGTCGAGAGCGGCGACCAAGATGGCGCCCATCACCACCGTGCCCATGAAGATCAACGCGTACGCCAGTGTGCCGCGCACGACCCCCTCAGGGACGGGCGCTGAGCCGAGGCGAATCGGTGCCACCAAGTTGGGCCTGAAGCCCAGCCGAATCTCATGCACCACGACCTTGAGGATGATCATGATGCGAATCAGCTTCATTCCGCCTGCTGTAGAGCCGGCCATGCCTCCACAGAAGAACAGCATCAACAGGACGGCCCGAGAGACGGTCGGCCAGGTCTCGAAGTCGGCGGTTCCAAAGCCGGTGGTGGTCATGATGGCGCCGACCTGAAAGCTGCTGTACCGAAGGGCGTCACCGAGGCTGTAGGTCGACTCGAGCACGGTGTCCGCCATGATGATGAGGGTCGCCCCTGCAAAGACGATCAAGTAGAGTCGGAACTCGACGCTGTTCCAGAACACCCCCATGCCCTCGGACTTTGCCCTGTGAAACAGGCCAAAGTTGGTCCCCGCGAGCATCATGAAGATCAGAATGGCGCACTCGATAGCCACACTGTTGTACTCCCCGATGCTTCCGTTCTTGGTTGAGAAGCCGCCGGTGCCGAGCGTGGACATGGCATGAACGACCGCATCGAACCAGGGCATGCCGAGGATGCGCAGCACCACCACCTCAAGCAGGGTGATCGTCGCGTAGATCACGAGCAGTGTCTTCGCAGTGTCTCGAATCCGAGGTGAAATTCCGCCAGTCTGTGGGCCCGCTGCCTCGGACTGAAAGAGGCGCTTTCCGCCTGCGCCTAGGCCGGGAAGGAGCGCCACGAACAAGACGACGATACCGAGCCCTCCGAGCCAGTGGGTGGCCATCCGCCAGACGTGAATGGGGGCGCTCAGTCTCCCTTCAATGTCGGGGAGTATGGTCCCACCCGTGGTGGTGAGTCCGGAAAAGGCCTCAAAGATCGCATCTGCCCAGCTCATTTCGGCCCCAAGCACGAAGGGGATGGAGCCAAACAGACCCATCGCAATCCAGATCGTGGAGACCACGAACAGGGCTTCTCGCCGGCCCAGCTGCACGGGAACGCGCCAGCTTGCCAGGAGCAGCGGGATGGCTGCTGTGGCCGTGATGCCGGCTGAGCGCAGCATGTGCTCAAATCCCCTGCTGGTTGCTTCCGGATCCCACCCTGCGGACGGCTCCGCCAGAAATCCGAGGGCGCCACAGATGGCAATGGAGGCCGCGAGCACGAGCAGCAGGAGGCCCAAGGGACGGGCCGTCATTCGAGCAAGGGGGTAGTGGTGGGTCGTCTCCGCGTTGCTCAAAACAGGCCCCGCTTGAAGAGCTTTGCGACTGCACGGTGCTGCTTGGCCAGGGCCAGAACGACCACCGTGTCCCCAGCCTCGATGACCGTCTCACCATGCGCGATCCGCACGCCGTTGGCACCCACTACGGCCCCAATCGAGATGGCCTTTGGTAGGTTGAGGTCCTTCAGGGGGCCGTTGGTGATGGGGCTTCCCATCGCGGCGACCACCTCGATTACCTCGGCCTCCCCGTCGCCGAGGTGAACCAAGCTCTCGATCTGCGCCGGTCGAGCGTAGCGGAGGATGTGGTCTGCGGCGACTTGGCGAGGCGAGATGGCCATGTCGAGGCCCAGCTGTCGGTAGATCTCGATGTAGGCGTGGCGGTAAACGACGCTGCAGACCCGAGGTGTACCCAAGCGCTTGGCCAGGAGCGCACTCATCATGTTGTTCTCATCGTCGTCGGTCACCGCAAAGTAGAGGTCGGCCCGGCCCACGTCCTCTTCTTTGAGTTTCTCGAAGTCGGTGCCGTCGCCGTGGACCATGTTGACCTTCGGCAGCTGGAGGCTCAGGCGCTCTGCCTTGGCACGATCGGGCTCGATGATCGTGACATCAACGCCGACCCTGGCCAGCTGGCGAGACAGGTGTTCCCCGATCACGTTGCCGCCGTAGATGACCACACGGTGAGCTGACGCGCCATGGCAGAAGAGGTCCTCGACGGCATCGATCTCGCCGGTCATCCCGAAGAGATAGACGCGGTCGTCGGCCATGAGCACCGTCTCTCCCTTGGGGACAAAGAGCTTGTCGTCCCGGATAACGGCGGCGACGCGCGTCTGCCTGGAGAGCCTCAGTTTGCTCAGGGGAATGCCGAGGACCTCGGAGTCGTCGGGCAGCTTGACCTCTGCGAGCTCGACCTTCTTGTTGGCGAACATGTGGACGTCCAGCGCACCATGGGATCGCGCAATGTCGAACATCTCATCGGCCACCAGGATGTGCGAGTTCACGACCATATCGATGCCAAACATGCCGAACTGCACGCCCTCTTCGACCTCGCCGGGCTCGGCATCCTCGTACTCCCCGGACTGAAGGCGGGCGACGGCGCGACTGGCCCCCAGCCGCTTAGCCGCGAGGGCTGCGATGAGGTTGACTTCATCGGAGTTGGTGGCGCACACCACCAGATCCGCCTCCCCAACATTCGCTAGGCGGAGTGTCCGCGGGTTGGCACCGTACCCCTGAAGTGTCGCCAGATCCATGCGCTCGCTGACTTGAACAATTCTCTCGCGGCTGGTGTCGATCGCCAGGACCTCGTGGCGCTCCTTGGCCAGGAACTCTGCAATATAAGCACCCACTTCGCCCATTCCGATGACGACGACATTCATGGCTTTCTCCAGCGACTCTGGGGGGTAGTGTGCAGCTTGGCCGGCATCATATTCCCTGCGGACCTTCGCCGGTAGCGAGGCGGTCGGTAATCGGCCACGAGATGGGGTGACGGGGGACGTAGCCGAGGACCTCTCTCGCCCGACGTCCATCCAAGACGCCCGAGTAAATGAACCACCGTCGGTTCATTCCGTAGCGAAAGTCATGTCCAGTCAGCCGGCGGCGAAGTCGATACAGCGGAGTGAGGATCGAGTCGATTGCCGGCAGCCCGATTCGACCCCAGCGCTTGATGGCTGTGCTGAGCGGCAGGGTGTCTGCACCCGGAATGTTGAACACGCCTTGTTCGCTCGAGTGGATGGCGGACTTGAGCGCAGCCACCGCATCCTTTGTGGTCATGAGGTTGATCATGGGGTCGAAACCGGCGGGCTGTAGGCAAACAGGACTCTGAAGGTAGTCGTAGACTTGCGAGCCCGTACCGGGGGAAAGCGCCTCTGCCATCCGCAGCACGAGAATCTCCAAGGGACCCATTCCCATGCGAACACACGCCGAGAGATCCGCTTCGATCCGATCCCGAACCCACTGAGGCGCCTGTCCGGCCATGTTCAATGGATGGTCTTCTCCAATCAGCACGGGCAGGTCCCGCTGGACTTGGTAGACGGCGGAAGCGGAGCGAAGCACCAAGCGTTTGATGGTCGGGTGACGCTCACACAGCGCCAAGAGATGACGAACGGACTCCACGTTGTAGGCGTGCACCCGCTCGCCTTCATCGGTCGCGGAGAGGTGCATCGCTGTGTGAATCACGACGCCGATCCGGAGATCTCGCGCTGTGCTGAAGAGCAGGCGGTGCAGGCGCCGGCTGCGGCTCATATCGACCTGCTCAACCGTCAGACGTCGAGATGGCGGAACGGGGAAGCTGGCCACGGGGTGCCCGGTGATGGCCAGGACGTGACCGATGCGAGAGTCGTCCAGAAGGCTGCGAACCAATGCCTCGCCAATCGGTGCACCAGCGCCGGTGACCATCACACGTGCGGGGGGCGTCTTCGGGCTCACTCGAAGATGCCCTTTCTGGCCGCCAAGCCGTCCTGAAGGAGACCATTGACCGCCTCTTGGACGCGAGAAGCGACCTCTCTGACGATGACGGGGTCGTCCGCCTGGGCGGGTGCGAACTCTTCGTGTACGGGAATGGGTGGGCCGTAGAGCAGGTGGTATCGAACGGGCAGCGGGACAGGAACGACGGGAATCGGCAGGACCGGCAGGCCGAGAAGTCGACCGAGCCTTCGACTCGCGAAGAAGGCGGGCATTTGTTCCTCTCCGCCCACGACGCCGACAGGCACAATAGGAGCACCGTGCCGTATGGCCAGTTCCGCGTGTCCCTCACGGAAGGTCTGAAGCTGGTATCGCTCGGAGAAGGGCTTCACGATTCCGGGCACTCCCTCTGGAAAGATCATCAGCAGCTCACCTGCATCCAGCAGCGAGCGGGCATTGCCTCTTGAACCACCGACCATCCCACCTCGCGCAAAGAGCGTCCCGATGTAGGGCAGAGATGGAACAAAGTGATCGGCGATGGGTCGAGCAACCCTGGACGGCTGGGTGTTTCGAAGTACATCGAGCCAGATCATCATCCCGTCGACGGGAATGTTGCCGCTGTGGTTGGCGGCAAGGACCGCCGCTCCGGTTGTCGGGATGTTCTCGTGTCCCGAGCTCAAGCACCGGAAGTATCGATCGTACAGCGGTGCCGTGATCATCTCGCCCAAGGCGACAAAGCTGGGGTGCATCCCGAAGGAGTCATAGCCATGGCCGGCATCTCGGAGGTGGATCGAGCGCGCGCGCTCTTGTGCTCCTGCTGGTCCAAGGAGAGAGGTCAGGAGATCCGCCACGGCTGGAGAGAAGGGCATAGGTCGTATCTAGCGCGGTTCGCCCGTGCGGCTCAGCTCATCGGCTGCTTGTTGCGCATCCGTTTCACGACCCATGGCGCGGAGGATCTCGATCTTGAGCATCAGGAACTGTCGTCGTTGGCTGCGGCTCAGTCCCTCGGTATTTAAGGCCGCGGTGACCAGCTCAAGTGCCGGCTCGAGCTGCCCATCTTTGATCAGCGCCTTGGCTCGGGCGAGCGATGCGCTGTTGGAAGCAGCCAGAGGGCCACCAGGAGCCCCAAAGTCGGCCGCCGCGCTTGAGTGGTCTTCGCTGCTTGAAGCGGCGGCCAGGGGTGGCGCCCATCCCAGCGTGCGCGCACCGGCGGCTTTCTTCGCCACTCGTGACCGGGCTCTGGGTGCCGCAGCGTCGACATCCATGGTCGACTCGGGCGCAGCTTCCTCATCCATTGGCGCCTCACGCAGTTCGACAACCTCACCCTCGCTCGCGTGCTCGACGGGGGCGTCCATCCGCGCGGCTCCGTCGTGGGCAGAGGGCGCCAGCGTCGGCAGCGGCGCTGCTGAGCTCGGTTGAGGCTCGAAGGCAGCCGATTGAGGGGAAGCGTCTCTCGCGGCTGAAACAACAGGCGGCGGCGCCGCTCGGCGAGGCGGATCCGAGGCCGGTGCTTCGTGAGCATCAGCGGACAGGGGGGAGCGCTCGATGCGTTCGGCGGCCTCTCTTCGGCGCTCGCGTTGCGGGGGGGGTGGGCTCGACGCACCTGCAGCATCCGTGCGTTGGCTGAGGTCATCGCTGGGGCCGTGCGCACCTTGCTCAAGAGGTGACCCGGTAGCACCCTCACCCGCAGAGGCGAGCTCGAGACTGTCCTCGAACGGACTGGGGGCGTCGAGGACCTCCGCGCTCTGAGGCATCACGGTCAGCAAGATACCGGCAGCCATCGCGAGAGGGATCCACACCTGAGGGCCGCCCCACCGACGGGGCGGGGGCTGGGCGGCTGTTTCGTCCTGTGGAACGACCTGGAGTTCCACGCGGCTTGTCTGTGCGAGTGGGCCCTCAGAGACTTCGGAGAGGACGTCCTGGATAGAGAGCTTTGGCGCAGGTGCGCGCTCCGGTTGCAGGGCGTAAGTACTCTCGACCACGCCGGCCGGCAGCTCGCGTGGGGGCGGTGTTCCAGGCGGATCACTGAGCCATTGGGCGAGCGCAGCCGCGACATGGGGCTCAACCAGAGGACCCTGGGTGAGGCTGTCCAGGATGGACTCGATCCGCAGCTGTGGGGCAGGCGCCAGGTCTGGTCTCAACACATAGATGGCCTCCAGGACGTCTGCATCTACATCGGAAGCAGGGCCGCCGTCTCCATCGAGCCACAGCGCCAGCGCGCGCGCTTGTTCTGTGTCGTTCATGGTGGGTAGACCTTTCGGAAGGCCTTCGCCGCCCGATGCAGAATGACATCAAAATTTCCGACGCTCACGCCGAGGTCCTCGGCGCATGCCTCACGGTCTCGATCCTCGAGCAGTCGCATTCGGAGGGCCTGTGCATACCGGGGGTTGAGGAGGTCCAAGGCCTCTTGCACGGCCAGTCGGGTGTCCTCCATCTCCGGCGCACGGTCCGGCTGCGGCGGCTGTTGTGACATGGTTCGTTCGATGACGGTGGGCGCCTGGCCTGGGTCCAGTTGGGCGCGCTTTCTTGACCTGTGAACGTCGATGGCGCGATTGATGGCGATGCGTCGAAGCCAAAAGAAGATGCTGCGGTCATGGGTCTGGAAGGTGTCAATGCGCTCAAGAGCAATACGAAACGTGTCCTTGAGGACGTCCTCGGCCAGCTCGAGGACAGGAAGTCGGGGAAGGATGGTCTGACGATAGAGGAGGTCCGAAAACCAGGCGAAGAGCTGTCCAGCGGCCTCTCTCTCGCCCTTTCGAAGGCGAGCAACCACCGCGCGCTCCTCATCGAGGGGTGGCAAGGTACTGGGGTATTCACCCGACAGGGGGGCCTCCGTCCGCCCTCACAGCAACGCAGAGGGTCGCTCAATCTTACACAATACGCTCAATGATGCGGCCGTAGCGGGCTCCTCAGACTAAGCTGGGCCCATGAGTGGCTTTACCACGATCACCGACCCGGACATCATCGGCGGCTACCTGACAGACGCGTCCAACACACGGGGTCACGCAGAGTGCTTGGTGATTCCTCGGTCTACGACCGAGGTAGCAGCGGTCGTTGCTCATTGCCAGCAAGCCCGCATTCCCCTGACGGTCACCGCGCAGAGGACATCCACCACTGGAGGACCTGTGCCGCGCGGAGGTTGGCTGCTCTCTGTGGAGGCCCTCGACACGGTGTTTGCCTCCGATGAGGTGGGTGCTGGCGTGATCCTGGGGCAACATCAAGACCGGCTAGAGCGAGAAGGGCTCTTTTTCCCCCCCGACCCCACCTCCAGGCATGAATGTACCGTCGGTGCTGCGATTGCATGCAACGCCAGCGGCGCTCGGAGCTTTCGATACGGCCCGACCCGGCCGTGGGTTGAGGCTGTCGAGGTCGTGTTGGCCGATGGAGAGGTGGTCTGGGCCAGTCGTGAGACGCCGATTCCGTCGTCGTGGCCGCGAATAGAGTGGACGGAGCCACGGGTTAAGACGGCCGCCGGTTACTTCCCGACGTCCAACCTGCTGGACCTCATTATTGGGAGCGAGGGCACGCTCGGTGTAATCACTCGGGCAAAGCTCAAGCTGATCCCCCAACCCGGTGAGATCTTGGGCTTGATGGTCTTCTTTCGGGCTGCCGATGATTGTGTGTCCTTCGTTGAGACAGTGCGTCGAGGCGCCGGTCGTCGTGGCGTGTCTGCCGAGCCCGGAGCGCTCAGCCCGATGGCCGTCGAGTTCTTTGATCACCGTGCGCTTGCGATGGCCACCGAGCGAATTCCGGACATCCCCTCAGAAGCTCGGGCCGCTCTCTTTGTCGAGCTGAGCCATGACGGAGAGCCTCCCCTGGAGGAGTGGTGGGAGGCCCTAACCGAAGCCGGTGCGCTGGCGGAGGACACCATCGTTGCGGATGATGCGGCAGGGCGTCGTCGCCTCGCCGCGGTTCGGCATGCGATTCCAGCGGGCGTCAACGAGGCCGTTGTTGCCAACGGCATGCCCAAGGTCGGCACGGACTTCGCGGTTCCAGACGAGGCATTGCGTGAGATGATGCAGGCCTACAACAGCATCGATCTGCCTGCGATTTGCTTCGGTCACATCGGCGATAATCACCTCCACCTCAATTTGTTGCCCCGGACGGAGGATGAACTGACCGAGGCGCGGACTCTCTACCGTTCGCTCGCCTTGAAGGCCGTCTCGCTCGGTGGAACGGTCTCCGCGGAGCACGGGATAGGAAAGATCAAGAGCGACCTTCTCGCAGCAATGGTGGATCCGGAGACGCTCGCTGCCTTCCGAGCGCTCAAGGCCCACGTCGATCCTGCGTGGATACTAGGGCGTGGAAACATGCTCGCGGGTCCGACGTCCGACTAAAGTCACCCACATCACGCGATGATGGGGTATACTGAGTGCAGGGAATTGGGGATAGCCCTGCAGGACGTCCGATGAGCGGGTCTCCCATACACGGCACAATCCAACGCCATCAGCAGCGCTTAAAGCGCCTGGATGCATCGATCCGGGCGCTCGACACGGGACTTCAGGTGGCCCTCGATATTCGCAGGCGCCAGGCGCTCAGGCGCACGGTGGCGATGCTCGTGGGAATGCCGACAGCGTCTGCCGGGATCGTCCTGGTGAGCTTTCTCTTTCACCACTGGCAGGGAATGGGCCTCTGGTACGGCGTGATGAGCTTGGCCGTTAGCGCGATGGCGATCCGACCGGCCACCCACAGCATTGAGACCCACCACGGCGAGCTCCAGGAGCGACTGTTTGAGCTCATCACCAAGCGACAACAGCTCAGCGAAGAATTGGCCGCGCTGAACGAGCGTCACGCGCAGGTGCGCGCGCGGCAGGTCCGAAGGCCGGTAGAGGTCCGCGAGGAAGCGGCTTGACGGCGAGGCTCACTCGTCGATGATGACGTGTCCGAGGCCGTCTCGTTGAACCATGCGCGCGACGCGGTCGGCCTCGGAGCCAAACAAGATTCGGCTGACGAAGGGCCGGTCCGCACGGGTAATCAAGATGGTGGCGTACGAGCATTGAGCGGCTCTCTCGAGCACACACTCGACGAAGCGCCCGCGGACCTCATCAACCCGCACTTCTAATTCCAGTGCGCCCGCTGCCCGGTGGACCTCGTCGATTCGAAGCAGGGCCATGCGGTGATGCTCCTCGACCAGCGTCTCCATTAGGTCTGCGGTCGTGGAGAGTCCCAGAAAACCTTGGTCGCCCACTCGCTTGCTGAGGTTCGCCAGATCTTCCTCTTCCAAGACGTAGAGAACATCGATGGCGATGTCTCCCTCGGTGGAGAGTCGGAGGGCTTCGTCCATCGTGGCCTTTACGAGGTGCTCCGAGTAGCGACTCGTCGAGACGGCCAGAAGTATGCGTTGTTCATTCATCAGTTCACCGGCAGGCCCAAGAGGGGCCATAGCCATCGCGCTGCGACCAAAAAGACAATCAGCGAGATGATCGTTATCGCCACCCCAGGAAGCGTATGGCGAATGCGCAGCTGGCCGGTCCCGAACACCATGGCTAGCGCCGGGGTGGACGTGGGAAGCACGAAGGCCAGGCCTGCGCTGATGGGAGCGGACCAGGCGAACACCCGCGGGTCCAGCGAAACCGTTTCTGCCACGGGTAGCAGGACGGGCATCATGACCGCGATGACGGCGGAATTGCTCACCAACTCCGTCAGGCCCGCAGTCAGCAGAGTTGCTGAGCCCAGCGCCAGCCAGCTGTTTATCTCTGTGCTCGGTATCATCGCGTCGATGAGCCAGCGGGTAGCACCGGTGCTGTGCAGCGCCGAGCCGATGGCTATGGCCCCACCATACATGAGAGCAACACCCCAGTTTACGTAGCGCTCCGCGTCTTCCCAGCGAAGCGTCTGCATCGCGAACAGCAATGCGCTGAAGAGCAAGGCAACGGTGCCCATCCCATGAGTCGGACCAAAGAGGGCGATGCTGATGATCATTGCGCCGACCACACCGAGGGTAGCCAGTTCCTTGCGAGTCACGCGGCCCATCGCGACGACCTGCTGGTTTAGTCTGTCGATCGCAGGCTTTAGGTCGAGGCCCTCCGGCGGAAAGATGAGACGGAGGAGGACTGCAGCGGTCAGGACACTCGCGATCGAAACGGGCAGGGACCCCATGCTGTACTCGAGAAATCCAATGGGCACAGCCGGTAGCTGGTTGTCGGCAAGGTAGGAGCTGTACAGTTCGAGAGAGAGGGTGGCTCGAGCGCTCGATAACAGCGTGAGGTTTGAGCCGGCGACGGTTCCCCAGGCCATCGACAGAAGCAGGCGCTTAGCGGTCCTTGAGCGCAGTCCGAGGTCGAGCGAGCGGTTTAGCTCCAAGACGATGGGCAACATGAGTGCAGCGACGGCGTGGCTGACGATGACCGAGCAGAGCGCCCAACTGGTGAACAAGACGCCATTGCAGAGCCGGTCTTCACTCCCTGCGAAGCGTCGTAGGCCGACCAGGCAGAGCCGGCTACTGAGGCCTGTCTCCATCATGACCGCCGCGATCAAGAACACGCCGATGACGAAGAACACGGCTTGATTGCCGAAGAGCGCAAAGGTTTCCCCTGCGGACAGTGCGCCCATCAAGGGGAGCAACGCGAGGCCCATGATAGAGGTCACAGGAAGCCCAACCGGGGTGAAAACCCACCAAATCACGCACAGCGTGAGCACCGCGAGCGTGCGCTGACCGGGTAGGGTCAGTCCCTCAGGGGTTTCCATCACGGCGACCATCAAGGCGCCCAGGGGCCCTGCCATCAAGGCCAGCAATCGCGGGTTCCGCATCGTCTCCTCAAGCGGTTCCCCATGGTTCTAGCACGGCCCCAGGGGCCTGTGTTGCTCGGGGTGTCCGTGGGCGTGAGCACGGAGGGCGAAGTAGACCATGCTCCAGCGAGTCGGCGGCCCGTGCGATACGCTCTCGGACATGGTGTTCTGGATGCTGTTTTTGCTGGGCTGCATGGGCGACCGACCGGTTGCTGGAGCAGCGCTGGGGTCAGGGTCGAGTCGCCCCGTTTGGCTCTTTGAGCTCACCGCGTCAGGCTGGGAGCGGCGACCCGAGCCGGTGGCGCACAGCGTATCGAGTCTCGGGCTTGGGGTAGTGGGTGACACGCTCGTGCTCACCATGCAGTGTTTTTGGGGTGACTGCGGGTCTGAGCTTCAGCGTCACCTCGTTGGGCCTCCTGTTCACCTCCTCTGGACGAAGGACTTGCAGACCTTTCATCCCGACATGACGCGTCTGGTTGACCCGGAAGACCGTGTTCCGATTGACACTGAGGTCCGTGAGCCGGACGAAGTGTGGTACTACGGAACGGCCGCCGGAGTCCGTGGAGATCCCGCTAAGCATGCCGACCCCCACGTGATCTATAAGGCACGCCGGGTCGGCGATCGCGTCGTCGAACCCGTGGAGATCATCCGTGGACCGGGGCTGGCCGATCCGGCACCGCTGAAAGTGGCGGGCGAGCAATTGCTCTTTCTCACCACCCGCCCGGGTCACGCCGTTGGCCTGGCGATGGGATCGCCGATGGCGGTGAATCGCGAGTGGACCGGTGTGAGTGTCCCTCATGCCATGGAGGTGGACGGAGAGGTCTGGCTTTGGGCGCAACGCGTCGAGAAAGGTCGCACCTTTCCGGCCCGAATTCGGAGCTTAGACGGTGGAAAAAGCTGGGGGCAGTGGGATACGCCCCTGCCCATGGATGGAGTCGATAACTGCGGTAATCCGGTGGGTGCTGTCTTTCAGGGGAGACCTGTGGTGTTCTGTGTGTCGGAGCCGCTCCACCCGTGAGCTACGCAGTCCGCCTCCTCAGGGTTCGTCTGCAGGCGTGGGTGCCGTTTTTGGTGCTGGCCGTAGGCTTGTCGGCCGGCCTCGGCGATAGCCAGCGCTTTCCGACGGGCGACGCCCCGCACATTGTGGCGATCGCCCAAAAACTCTCTGCCATGGTGGGTCATGGCGAGTTTATGGCGCTCTACGAGTCCCTGAGCAGCTTGGTGAGTCCCCATCCTCCTGCCGGCTACGCGCTGGTCATGGCGCTGGATCTGTTGGGCTTCTCGGACCTGCCGATGGCTGTCTCATTCGTGGCGCTTGCGCTCACGTGGCACGGGATGTTGCTGATGGTCCGGCGGGAGGGTCGGCCTACGTGGGGCCCCTGGCTCGGCGGGCTGGTCATGAGCACCTCCGGGGCGCTCTGGTTCGCCGTCGATCAAATGACGTGGGACTTGCTGGCGATGGGCTGCGTGAGCGCTTGTGTGGGGCACCTTCATGGCTCAGATGGCCTCCGTAAGCTCGGTCATTCGCTGTTCTTTGGGTTGTTCATGGCCGCCGGTTTCCTCACCAAGTACACCTTCCCGGGCTTCCTCTTGCTCCCGGTGCTGTTTGCCGGTTGGGCCGTGGTTCGGTTTAGGTCCCTCCCTGGCCTTGGGGTGGCACTGGGCGCATTTTTTGTGGTTGCGGGCCCGTGGTACTGGGGTCATCTTGGCCCCGTTCTGGCCTATGTGGCCCACTCGTCTGACGCTGCTGCTACCCTCTCCGCCTCCCCAGCGACCACGTGGATTGAGCGCTTCAGCGCTGGCAATTTGTTGTTCTATCCGACCGTCTTGAGAGACATGTTTGGCTGGCCCGGTTTGGGCCTGATGGCGCTTGGGGCGATCCGAGCCTGGGAATCTCCCGCAGGTCGTTGGGCCCTGTGGGGTGTGGTTGGCGGTGGCATCGTCCTGACCTTCGCGGGGGAGAATCAGAGCCGGTATATTCTGCCCGCGCTACCGCTTCTGGCCGTCATGGTTGACACGGGGTTTCGTCCCGGGTTCATTCAGACCGGTTCTCGGTTCGGTCTTGTCGCTGGGCTCTGTACCGCGCTGCCCGCGGCGTGGGGAACCTGGATGACCTATGGGGAGCGCGGTGATGCTCCACCTGCTCGGGATCAGAGTCACTCTGCAGAGTCGCTGATGACCTGGGGAGACTGGCCGTGGGTATCGCCCCAGTTTCGCCCGGTGTCCAACCCACTGCAGCGCTGGCGTGTCGATGAGGCGCTCGGTGCGATGGCCATGGCCACCGGTCCAGGTGCGCATCAAGTGGGTCTATCTCTACCTCCGGATGTGCGTCTTCCACCGTCGGCCACTTACGCTTGGCGTGCCGGCTTGCGAGGCCTGCAGTGGGACTTTGCGTCGGTGGTGACGGATGGCCCGCAACGGAGGCCCATGATCTTTGTGGGGCCGCTGAAGCCTCTGGGTAAGGTCATCTCCCGCCGCTTCTCCGTTGCCTACGCTGTCTTTCCTCGAGGCAAACCACCTCAATGGGCGCAAGAACTCTCAGCGACGTCGTCGTGGCAGCACGACCTGCCTGACGGGTACGTGGGTGCCGTTCTCGAGGTGCCTGCCGAGGGTTGGCGCTCGCCGCTCGGTACCCAGCTCCTGAAGGATCCGATTGACGGTTGAACGCCTCAGAGGGCAAACACACCCTCAAACACGGGCGCACCGAGCTGCTCCTGAACGGCGGAGGCGCTCAGGAGCGTGTCTTGCCCCCGGTCGATGACCAGGACGTGGGAGTAGCCCAGCTGCTTTAGTCTCGCTGGAAGGCGTGGCTGAGGCTCCCCCCTGGCCCAAAGCTCCACTTGCCTCAGGAGGGCTGCATCGACATGGGGCGGAGGTCGGGACCGAGGATGCAGACCGGCGAGGGTGGGCTTGCCGTGTATGGTCTGCAGGCTCAAGCTCTGCAGGTGGGTGCTGCCAAGATCCACGACAGCTTCGGCGTGGTCGCGGGCCCAGAGCGCAGCCTGGTTGCCCGGAATCTCCGGGGAGGCGGACCATGCTGCTGTATTGTCGATGATGCTCCACTGAGTCGCACAGGCGAGGGCGACTCCCAAGGCCCAGATTGAGCGGGCGCGATTGATGAGAAGGAGAGACACGACGGCGAGCAGAGGCACGGCAAGCAGGGCGAGGCGAGCAGGATGGTGCATGCGATCGAGGCCTGGCAGTCCAAAGATCAGGTGCAGCGGGGACTCAAGGAAGGGGGAGGCGCCGCGATGCAGACTCCAAGAGGGTCCCAGTGAGACCAGCAGCAGGACTACGGCGGCGACCATCAGCCTTGCTCCAACACCTCGATGCGGCAGGACCAACGGTGCAAGGAGGGCGGCCAAGGACCAGGGAAACAGGCGGTATTGAAACTGCTGGGCCGTGCCAATGAGACCGTCGAGCGGAAGCCCGGTGAAGCCATCCGGTGGAAGAGTGGAGCCCGCGGCTTGGAGCTGAGGCGAGAGGTGCAACAGGTAAGGAGCGATGACGACCAGTGCCCAGAGGAGTCCGCGTTGGGGACGAACGATCAGGGCGACAATCCCCGCGAAGAGGCCTGTGTAGAGGTAGGCGAGGCCTTGGACACCGATGAGAATTCCCGCGAGGGCGCTGCGGCCACGGAGCAGTGCGGCCAACCCCATCACCCCAGGCCAGACCGCTGAGGTCAGGGTGTGGCCCATCGCATGCTCGAGGAGCATGATGGGGGTTGCGGCGACGACAATTCCCGCCGCTGTAGCGTGCAGCGGCCTCAGCCCTGCCGCTCGCCCCAACCAAGTGGTGGCGACCACATTCAAGGTGTGGTGAGCCAGCATCATGAGGTTCCACCCGAGAGGAAACGAGAGCTGACCGAGAATTCCGGACAGCAGCCAGGCATCAAAGGGGTTGGGAAAGGCCTTCCAGAGGCTGTCCTCACCCCACGGCCAGAACAGAAGCTTCTCCACGCCGTCGGGCTGGCCAGCCGCCCAAAAGAGCCAGTGCGCCCCAAGAAAGTCTCCGTTGTTCCAGGGGTCGGCAGGGCCCCAGAGGGTGGTCTCGAAGGCGCTGATCGGTCGAAACAAGAGCAGAATTGCCGCGGCGGCTGCCGCCGCAGAGGCCCAGAGGCTGTTTCGGAGGTGTTCGCTCACATCAACAGGGGACCACGATTTGACTCATCTTGTCACCCCTCGAAGTACCATGATGGGGTGACTTTTCTCTCCCAGACCGCGCGGATGACCCTTGAGCACCTCGAGGTCCTGAAGCTGAGCCTTCGCATGCTGATGGTTGCACTCATCGTCCGGATGTTGGGGGCCATCGCGCTGGGTGACGGGGCACCCTTTGGGCCGGATGGGACGGGAGCGGAGGCGGCGGTGGCGCTCGGCGGACACCCCTACCCGCTGCACATCATGATGCTCAGTCTCTTTGGTGGAGACGCGCGAGGGCTGAGCATCCTCTGTGGGTCGCTGAACTGTGTCCTCATAGGTCTTTGGGGGCATCGTGTCGGGCTGGGGATGAGGGGTGGATGGCTTGCTGTCGTCGCTCCGCTGTCGGTGCTCCCAGGGGTTCTCTCTGCAGGGGATGCCCCAGCGATGACGGTGGCACTCTTGGGGATCCTGCTGAGTACTGTGGGGGGGTGGTGGGCGGCGCTGGGCGGAGTGCTCGCAAGCCTGTGTGTGGCGGCCAAGCCTGTGGTCCTGCCCGTCTTCGTCCTCTTGCTCGCGCGGCCGGTTTCGCTGGTGGGCGCTTCCGTTATGCTCCTCGCCTTGCGTCAATTCGTAGCACCGCTGTGGAATCCGATGCCTCAGGGTGGGCTTCTTGGGACGTGGTGGATATCGTCCGGCGGGCACCCGCCCGCGGAGGTCTTGTCGTGGGCGTGGGAGGGGCTGGTGCGACTCCTCGAGGTACCGGCATGGGCCCAGATTTGGTGGGTATTTTTCGGTGCACTCGCCGCGATTCGTCTGAAGCCGAGGTTCTTGATCTGGGCCGGCATCGGGGGGGTGCTTGCGGTGTGGTTCACCGCGGCGCTCTTCGGCGGTCGACTTGAGGCTCGGTACCTCTCCGCTGCCCTCATCGCATCTCTGCCCTTTGTCGGGTTCGGACTCCGCCGGCCATGGCTACTCGTACCGGCCTGTGCCGTCATGCTCTGGAGTACGACAGCATTGGTCACTCAGCTCAGCGCAAGTCGGGCACGCCTTGATCGCTATGCGCTCGTGCCGGATGTGCCGGTCCTTGATTGGCCGGCGGTGGAGGCCGACGCGATCTTCCGTGCCTGCAGCACCGAAGATGCGACGCGACTCAGACGGCTTGCTCAACAGCTCGCAGAGGTGGCGCCCGCTGGGAGCACCATCGTCACAGAGCCGCGGCATGATGGGCGAGAAGGAGAACTCTTCTGGCCACTTCGAGTGCTTCGGCCAGACCTAAAAATGCACGCGTCGGCGACCGCAGAGTCGGGTTCTCAAGAGCATTGACAATGCGTTCAGGGGAGCCCCGTCAAGCCAAAGCTCGCGGGTCGCCCTAAACGG
>CAZKOI010000045.1:0-16671 GCA_964554315.1 uncultured Enterobacterales bacterium
TTCAAAGCGCGCCGGCTCGACGAAGAACAGACCCACCGCGATGAATGCCGTGAGCGGCACGAGCTTGGCCACAGTGAAGAATTTTACGATGGCTGCACCCCACTGGGCCCCCATGGTGTTGACCAGCGTCAATCCGGTGATGACGGAGACGGCCACAATCTTCTGGGTGACTCCTGCCCCAGCAGCTGGCCAGAAGTGCGACAGGACCAGTGCAAAGCCATTGGAGAGGGCCGCCCACGAGATGATCGCCACGCAGCACGTCATCCACCCGACCTCAAAGCCGATGAAGTCGCCGAAGGCTTCTCTTGCGTAGACATAGGCGCCGCCGGTCGCATCAAAGCGTGCGCTGACCTCGGCAAAGCAAAGGGCGATCAAGAAGCAGAGCAGCCCGCCCAGCAAGAGCGCAAGGCCTGCGGACGGCCCCATCATGCCGGCGGCCTTTCCTGGCAGCAGGAAGATGCCCTGACCGATCACACCGTTGATTCCAAGCGAGACCACAGTCGCCAGGCCTAGGCTCCGCTTGAGGCTAGCTCGCTCAGCCAACGGTGGTCTCAGTCTGCCGGCGAGAGAGGGGCTTCTTTGCCGGCCTCAGCGGGGGGAGGGTCGGCGTCCGAAGGGGCAGCACTGGGCTTCACCATGTTCGCCACCGAGGGATGAGCACTGTCGACCAGGCGGGCGCGCGCAGCGTCGGCGAAGGGCCCCTCTAGCGCCAGGGTCGCGAAGCGAACGGCGGCGGTCTCCGGGACGTCATCGAGCGAGCTGAGCGTGAGGAGGGCGAGGCCCTTCTTGTCGGGATCAACGACCCAGGCATCGATTGCGGCGGCTTGGGCCTCCAGGTGGTGAGTCAGCACACAGGTCGCGGCTCGGATCCCCACCCAAGGCGGCTGCACGGCGTTATCGACGAGCCATACCAAGTCGGACGCCACGTTCTCAGACATGCCGCTGAGTGAATCACATGGCGGCGCCGCGTCACGCACCTTCAGGGCGTCGTAGAGAGCACGCTGCTCGGCGTTGGGCTTTGCAGGAGGGACGGGAGACATGGCCTCGCCGACGCTGGTCATGAGGAGCAGGGTTGTGAGCATAGGGCCTCCTAGAGTGCGCCGGTGTAGCGGTGCAGGATCTCTTCCTGTACGCCTGAGAGTTGATCTTGTTCAATGCACCCGTCAAAGTCGCACACCGGCGTGGGGAACATCAGGTTGTCGCCGAGCTTCTCTGTGCAGCCGGCCTCGGAGCTGCAGTCCGGTGTGTCGTCGCAAGCGTCCCATGAATCCCAGCTCTGCTCCACGGGGTGGAACAGACCCATGTAGTGACCGACCTCGTGGGCCATGGTCTCGCCGAGGATGGTGATGTCGGTGTCTTGGAAGGTGCCGTCCACGCCCGCGCCTGCGAGCCAGCTCACGACCACCGCACTGCGCGTGTTGGCGGTGAGGGTACCCGGGATGCCACCGGCGACGCCGAGGTAGTCGGTGCCGCCTCGGATGGTCTCGCCCACGATCATCGTGAGCTCATCCTCGTAGGAGTCCATCACGAGGTCGTAGATCTCCTCCGAGCCCTCACCCGGGTAGGGGAGGTCGGGGTCGAAGGAACTGGACTCTGTCCGGACCACCGGGGTCAGTCCATAAGGTGCCCAGATCTCGCGCCATCGCTCGATGCCGGCCTCCATGGCCTCTCGAACCTCCGCCATCTCACCCACACCGTCGGCGTAGACGAGGCGAACGTTGACGGTGGCGTTCTTGAAGTCCGCGTCGTCCTTGGTCTGTACCGTCAGCTTGATCTTGGAGCCGGACTGGTAGCGGCCCTCGGCATTCACGGCGGAAAGGATGACCTTCCAGGTGCCCTTCGAGACCCTCCCGTCCTCGGCGCGGACCGGCCAGTTGAGGACCATCTCCGTCGCGCTGGGGTAGATGGCCGAGGTGAGGTTGAGGTTGGTGCTCGTCCAGTCGGACCAATGCAGCACCGTCTCGCCGCTCGGATTGATGATCTCGTCCACAGACACAAAGTGCTCTCCGTCTGCCGTGATCATGAAGGCGGTCTCAACGCTGTCGATCTTGACCTCGACTGTCGCGACGCCGTCCTCGGTCACAACCTCTCCTTCTTCCGTCAGGAGGGTGGATGAACTGTCGTCGCCGATCTCCTTGAGAAGGTCACACGCGCCGAGCCAGGGAAGCAAGAGTAGAGTTCGCATGCCTGGGAGTATAGCGGCGAGGCTCAGGGGCTGTACTGATTGAAGCGTCCGTCCCGCAGGAAACCGACCAGCCGTAGGCCACTTCGGGCGGCCAGCTCGACGGCCAGGGAGGAGGGGGCGCCGACCGAAGCGACGGTGCTGATCCCTGCCATGACGGCCTTCTGGATGATCTCGAAGCCCGCGCGACCGCTGATCAGCAGGACACGGTCGTTGATCGGCAGTGCGTCACGCTGTAGGCGCCATCCGATCACTTTGTCGACGGCGTTGTGGCGCCCGATGTCCTCACGGCTCACCTCCAGGCCGCCCTTCGCATCAAACAGCGCCGCCGCATGCAGACCTCCGGTGTCGTCAAAGACAGCTTGAGCCTCTCGAAGCGTCTGGGGTAGCGCCATCAGCACAGCGTCTTCCATCGGTATGGGCGCGCTGAGGGGCGGACAGAGTGTGTGGAGGCGGTCGATGCTGGCCTTGCCGCAGACGCCGCAGGAGCTCGAGGCAAACATCGATCGGTCTGCAGCGCCTCGGCGCGCGGCGGGAACCCCGGAGGCGAGGACGGTGTCCACGGTGTTTCCCTCGGGCAGGCTCGGGTCATCCACGTGTGCCATGGCGGTGATGTCGTCCGGACCATCGATCACGCCCTCCGTGAGGAAGAACCCGGCGGCCAGCTCGAGGTCGTGACCCGGGGTGCGCATGGTGATGGCAACCGGGCGCCCCTCGATCCGAATCTCCAGCGGTTCTTCGCGGGCCACCACATCGGTCGCTGAGGCGATCCCTGCTGCGCTGACCCGGGTGATCTGTACGGTGGCGGAGCCCTCGCTCACAGGGCCTCGATGGTGACGGCGGCGTTGTAGTCCGGCTCTTCGGAGCGCGGGTCCATCTCCATCGGGATCACCGGGTTGCACTCGGGCCAATAGGCTTGGACCACGCCGGGCTTGATGGGCATCGAGCGCAGGCGAGCCCGCCACTCGCCGTGCTCGTTGAAGACCCGAACCGGCGACCCGTCCCGGAGTCCGAGGTTGGCGATGTCGCCGGGGTTCATGAACAGATCATCCCGATCCCGCCCACCCTGCAGGTGGTCCTTGGACTTGATGATGATGGAGTTGAATTGCTTCCCTCGTCGCGTCGTGAGCATCCACTGGCCCTCGGGAGCGAGGCGGGACGGCGGGTCGAGCACCGTGAAGCGTGCGCGCTCATCAGGCATGTTCTTGAATCCGTCGGCGCACAGATGAGGCCCCCCCCACTGCACGGAGTCACCGGCCTTTCGCAGGGTCTCAATGCCCTTGTAGACGGGCATGGTTTGGCCCATTTCATTGCGGATGTCTTGGGCGTCGGGGTAGCCGAAGGCGGGCTTGAGGTCGGGGTTCGCGGCCAGCACCACCTGGCAGGGGATCTCCCACTCCGGCCGCGCCTCGCCCACCTGCGGGTGGCCCGGAATCTCCGGGCTGAAGCGAATGCGTCGCTCCGTGGAGGTGGAGGTCCCGCCGCCGCGCTGCTCGTAGCGGGTTTGCGCGGGCAGCAAGATCAGAACCTCGCCGGGGTCGATGAGCATCGATGCATTGACCACAATGTCTTGGTGGATTCGCATCGCGACACGACCCATCGCCGCGGAGACTTGGTCGGGATCGGGCATGGTGTGCAGGAGGTTACCGCCTACGTTGTACAGGAAGTCTATCTCGCCTCGGTAGGCCGCCTTCACCATCGGAACGGTCGAGAGGCCCTTCATGGTGGGCACCTCAAAGCCCCAGAGCGCGCTCATCTCAGCGCAGGTCTCCTCGTCGACCTTCCGGCCCCCCGGAAGCGTGGTGGGCGACACCCCGCACTCTCCGCCACCTTGGACACCCGAGTGACCACGAATGGGAAGAATGCCGCACTTGTCCTTTCCGATGAGACCGCGCGACAGGTGCAGGTTGACGACCGACTCCACATTCTCCGTGCCGAAGCGATGCTGGGTGAGCCCCATGGAGTAGACAGTGACGGCCGACTGGGCTCGTGCAAAGAGCTCGCCGACCCACTCCATCTCTCGTCGGCTTGTGCCGCTGATGGTCTCAAGCTCCTCCCAGGTGAGGGCATCGAGCTTGGCCTTGAGCTCATCGAAGCCGGTCGTGTGGGCGTCGATGAAGGCTTGGTCCTGCGCGCCGAGTGCGACGACGTGCTTGAGCATTCCCGACATGAACGCGATGTCACCCCCCGCGTTTACCTGCACGAAGTCGTCCATGAGGCGAGTACCGAACAGGGCGGAGACGGGCATGGATGGAACCCAGTAGCGCTCCAGTCCTCGCTCTAGGGTGGTGTTGATGACCACCACTCGCGTGCCGCGCTTCTTGGCCTCAGCCAGGTACTTCATGGTGACGGGCTGGTTGTTGGCAATGTTGGTGCCGATCAAGAGCAGCAGGTCGGTGCCGATCATGTCCTTGAGTGAGCAGGTCGGTGCCCCCACGCCGATGGTCCGCTTGAGCCCGGCCACGGTCGCCGCGTGACACAGGCGTGCACAGAGGTCGACATTGTTGGTGCCCATGGCACGCGCGGCCTTGGTGAAGGTGTAGTAGCTCTCGTTGGTGATGCCCTTGGAGCTGGCGAACCAGCCCTGCCGCTCAGGCGGCGTGTCCCGTAGCCGATCCCCGATGAGCGAGAGCGCGTCGTCCCAGGACAGACGCGAGAAGCCGCGGTCTCCGGGCCGGTAGACCATGGGGTAGGGGAGCCGACCCAGGTCCTGAAGCGCCTTGTTTGAGAGCGTCCGAAGGTGGGTCATGTCGGCCAAGTCGGCGGGATCAAGGGCCGGCTGCGTGTTGATTCGCAGCAGCTTCAGCCGACTGGTGCAGACATGGATGCCGTCGATCACATCGTCGCGGAGCCCCTTGGGTCCCAGGCTGCAGCCATCGCAGACGCCTTGGTTCAGGATGCGCCAGGCGTAGGACAGGTTGTCCTTGTTCTCCCACATCACCTCCGCCATCTCCAGCATGTGGTGGGGCTTGTCATGGCCGAGCCCGAAGGGCACAGGGCTCGCGATGTTGTTCTCTCCCTTCACCGGGGGTCCGAGATCGACGACGGCAGGGGTTTCGGGGGTATCTTCGGCCATGAGAGAGCTATCCTATCGTGCGAGGAGCACGCTGAAGCGCTGATCCCGCAGGTCGACGAGATCGAAGTCCGTGAAGCTTGAGCGCTCCAGAGCGTGGCGCATCTCGATCAGCGTGTGTGAGCGGCCATCTGAGGTATACATCAGCATGTTGAGCCCAAACAGCGCGGCAGACTCCGGCCGCGCCATGCTGTGGTCGAGGAACATGTCCTTGATGGCGAGCACGCCACCGGGCACCAGGGCGGTGCGCACGCGCGGAAGCAGATCATCCAGCTCATCGGGGCCCAAGCCGTGGACGATGTTGCTCATGATGATCAGGTGGTAGGGACCGCCGAGGTCGTCTACCATGAAGTCGCCCGACCGAGTCGTGATGGCGTCGCCGAAGCGTTCACGGGCGATACGACAGCAGATCTCGCGGTCGAAGAGCGTGACTTTATAGCCTTCTTTGGCGAGCTCATGACCGTACCGACCGTGACCGCCCCCGAGATCGAGCGCTCTTCCGCTAGGCGCCCAAGGCAGGAGCAGGCGCGCGAGCTCCTCAGCCGAGTCGGCCGAGCGGCGGTAGAGCGCGTCCATGAACGCTCGGGTGTGCTCGGGATCGGTCTCCACCACGCCACCGCTCGTGGCCTTGGAGCGGCCGTCCGGATCGCGAATTGGGCCGCCATGCTCGAGCACGGTGTGCAGGCGAGCCAGGTCCTCCAATGCGGACGCGGACCGAGTGGTCGGAAAGGCTCCGTCCGCCATCAGCTTGCGGGCTGACTTTGAGAGCGCCCAGGCGGTGCTGCCGTCAGGCTGCGGGTGTCGAATCAAGATCCCGAGGTGAGCCAGGATGGGCGCGGTGTTTCGAAGCGCGGAGCCGTTGATCGGCAGTTCTTCGGCCAAGACCGGCTCGCCGTGGCTGAGGAGGTCGAACAAGCCCAGTCGAGCCCAGGCGACCAGGACTGCCCACGCACCCGCGTGCCGGCGGAGCGAGTCGAGGTCGCCTTCTGAGGTGATGGTATCCATGGAGCCTCCCGAGAAGGCCCCCTATCCGGTTCTTAGAGCCAGTTCGACGGGTCGTGGATCGATTCGTCGGCGCTCACCACCTCGAGCTTTGCGTTGAGGTGGTAGACGCTCGGAATGTACCCATCGGCGTCAAACCAGAAGGTGGGGTGGTCGTACGAGGTGGGCTGAGGTGCACCGAGAACCGGGACGCCGTCAAAGCCATAGTCGCTGGCCCAGTTCTCGAGGAAGGCCTGGTCCGGCGGGTTGCCGTAGTCGTCTTGGGTGATGATCTCGATGATCTGGAAGCCCTTGTCCTCGTACTCCTCTTGGATGTTCTGAACCTCTGTCGCAAAGCCGCGGCAGGGACCGCACCAGCCGGCAGAGATGACCACCATCACGTGCTGGCCGCAGAAAGAGTAGAGGTCGACCTCTTCGCCGAACTGGTCGGGAAGGCTGAAGTTGTACGGCACGTCGCCCATGGCCAGCGAAGGCCACTCGTAGGTCTCTCCGCTTTGAGTGATGCTCGCCAGACCTGTCGGGCCTGTCGGTACCGGCTGCGTGTCGCAGAAGCCCACGTTGTAGCCGCCCTCGTAGGGGTGGCTGTACCCGTAGTCCGGGTTGGTGCCGGCGGCCTCTTCTTCTTCGAGCGTGTAGCCGTCGTCGTCTTCATCCGAGTCGGCGCTCGCGCTGCCCCCGCCCCCGTCACCCGACAGAGTCGGCATGGGTCCAGCGTTTCCGCCGCCCGACTTGTCATCAGACCCTTCGAAGCAGCCAGCGAGGATGAGGAGAGAAGCGAGAAGTGTGCGGGTCATGTGAGCTCCGTGAGTAATTGACTCGAGGGATTAGTGCTGTGAGTCTACCGCTGGTAAACCAAACTGGCGATGGAAACCGTCAAGCCGTTGTGATGTTTCTGCCTTCTTGGCGCCGCACGATCGATGGGCATGGCGCTAGAAGGGCGTGATTGGTTGACCGTCGCCGCCGAGGATCGACTCGTGGCTGGCGTCGTAGTGAGACGGGATTTCAGCGGCTCGCTTGAACAAGTTTCCCATCATCTCGTCCAGCGTGGATAGCGCCCAACGGGTCACCACATCATCGGGCACAACACCGCCGATGGTCGTGCGGGCCTGGTAGACCACCAGCGTCCCTCCAGCGGCGTCTATGACGAGCCATCCTCCATCGAGGGTCGGCGCCCAGAGCGCGTCTTCGGTGGCCACCTGGGGTGCCTTGTTCGGAGACAAGGTCCAGGACCGAGACCAGACCTGATTGGAGGTGTGGTCAGCGACGGCACGGTCACTGCGAATCTCGATGGTCCACTGTCGGTCGTTGAAGGGCCAGGGAAGGTCAAGGCGTTGATAGAGCAGCTTGGCACCCGATGGGGTCTGGCCAAGGCGGTGCTCGGTAAGGTCGCTCACCATGGTGTTGTGAATGTCGTCAATGATGGCCACCCAGACCGCTTCGCGCGGGTGCGGCGTCCAGCCCACTCCGATGGCCCTGTCGGGGCCTTCCTGGACCAGGCGTCGCTTGGCGATGCCGCCCTCAGACACCACCCGGAAGTCTTCCTCGGAGAGCAGCACGGGGGCGGGGCTGTGGGTGGCGATCGCCTCGAGGTGGCCGTTCCAGGCCGCCGACAGGTCTGCCGGATTGGGTTGAGCGAGGGCGACCTGGCAGAGAAAGACGGCGAGAGGCATAGGGGAGGGCGGTACCATGGGTGTGATTAAGCTCAGGAATCGACTACGCCGACCGAACAAGCGTACACCATCTCAACCCCCCACACGGGACCACCTTTGGCGGACACCCCAAAGCACGGAGACCTGCAAGGAGGCCTGGCGCGCTTCCTGGGGCGGGTGCGTGCGTGGCTGAGCGAGGTCTTTGCGGGTCGGCAGACCCACAGCGTCGTTCGCCGCGACACGAGGCCAGACCTCACGCTGCCTGGGCTGCCGCCGCCTCCGGAACACCTTCCGGCCCTCCGAGCGGCTCAGCAAGCTCGAGAGGCCGCAGGTCGTCAGCGCATGGGGCAGCTGGAGCCGCCCGTTCTGGTCCAGGCTCAGCCGTCGGATGGAGAGCAAGCCCCATGGGCACGCGGCGGCGTGGCGCCTGACATTGAGTCCGAAGTCGTGCGTCCGCAGCTTATGGGCCGCCTCTTTGAGTACCAAGATCGCTGTGAGTCGGAGGCGGACAAGGCCTTTCTCTCCCGCTTGATTCGCCTGCTGGGGACCGACCAGCTCGACCTTCCTCCCTTTCCCGATGTTGCCTGGCAGCTCGACACTCTGCTTCGTCTTGGCGATCCCCCCCTGGTGAGGGTGGTCAAGCTCGTTCGACGAGAGCCGGCCCTGGTCCGACGGGTCTGGACCCAGGCCTGCTCAGCCTTCTACGCCCGTCCGCCGAACAGCCTCGACCATGCGGTCGCCCGCATCGGATTCGACGCCCTGTGGCGCATTGGCATGAGCGCTTGTCTGTACTCGGAGGTGTTTCGGGTCCGAGGGTTTCAGGGGGCGGCCGATGAGGTTCGCCAGCACGGCATCGTCACCGCGGATGTCGCGGCCTGGCTCAGCGGAAAGAAGCTCGGAAGTGTGTACCTTGCGGGCCTCTTGCATGATGTGGGCAAGCTCCTCATCTATCGAGCAGCGAGCACGACTCAGCCGGTAGGTATGCCCTCTCCCGCTCTGGTCGAGGAGATTGCAGCTGAGGTCCACTCCAGCATCGGTGTGTTGGTGGCGCATGCTTGGAAGCTCGGGCCCGAGGTTGCCGCAGGGATAGGCTTCCACCACGATCCGTCTCAGGCGCCGGCGGCGTACCTGCAGACGGCTCGTCAGGTCGAGGTCGCCAACATCGCGACCCATACCGCCGTGCTGAGCCGCCAGGGGCAAGATGCAGGCGGATTGATGGTGCTGCTGAACCTCCAAGGGCTGCAGTTCGATGTGGCGAGGACCATCGGGAAGGCGCACGAAATCCTGGACGGCCTAGAGAATCAAGTCGACGCGCCGGTGCTAGACGTCGCGCCAAGCGAGGGGGGGCCCGCCTGAGTCGCGGATGGGTGTGCTGAGCCGATCAGCGGTCCTTTGGACTGACGATTCTCGGCCGTGGCGAGGCCTCCGCCGCGGAGGATGCTGGCCATAGGGCCACACGTAGGCTCGACAATCGCCGGGCGACCGCCTCTCTTGCGGCAGCCTCTGTTTGAGTCCCGGAGGCTTGGGTCCTGTGCTCGCTAGTCGGGAAGAGGCCGTCCGCCCTGAAGCGCATCGAGCAGTGGCGGTAGGCGACGAATCAGCTCATCTCTGGTCGCCCGAAAGGACTCGTCCATTTCTTCCTCGGGGGCCGATGCGGGGTCGGGAAGGGGCCAATGGATGTGGGCCTTGCGTCCCGGAAGGACAGGGCATTGCTCTTCCCTGCAGAGGGTGACGATGACGTCGATTTCGTCCATCTCCACCTCGAAGAGTGACTTCGAGCGAAGCCCTTTGTCGTCGAAGCCTTTCTCCGCGAGCACCCGTCGGACCTGAGGTCGTACGTGGGTGGGCTCGGTACCCGCAGACCAGACATCCAGTTCTGGAGCAAGATCACGAGCGATGGCTTCGGCCAGCTGGGAGCGGGCAGAGTTGGCGACACAGAGAAAGAGGATTCCAGGCATGGCGGGCACATAATCCACCTTGGGTGCGGTTCAAGGGCTGGTTATCCCTTTGCCGGAGGCCGAGAATGACACGGTTGGTTTGGTTCACGATCATGGTGATGGGGTGTAGGTCGAGCGCGGAGTCGAAAGAGGAGGCGGAGGCCTTGCCGTCCGGCGGCGACGATACCTCCGTACCGGATACCGATGACCCTTCCGACGACGACACTGGATCGGCCGAAGAGTCCGCCCTGCTTCTTCCCGGTGAGTTCTCGGGGGAGCTGGCGACGACCTATGTCTACAGCGGCTCGCTCGGGAGCTGGGAGGAGAGCTGTACCGGTCCGGTCTCGTTGAGCATCGACGCTGGGTTGGTCGTGGACGGTAGCGGCGAGTGTGTCTTTGCGTCGTGGAGTCTGGGATTCGATATAGAAGGTACCCAGGAGGGGGAGACCGTCAGCGGACTTCTCATCTCCGAGAATGCACTGGGACGCGCGGAGACGCCCTTCGACGGAACACGCACGGAGGCTGGCTTGGCGCTAAACTTCGACACGACCCACGCGACGGACGGAGAGTCCGTTCAGCTCACTGGAACGATTTCAGCCTCGGTAGTGCCGTGAGTGAGCTGGTAGACCTCGCCCTCGGGTGGGGCCGCGTCGGCCTCTTTGGGTTTGGAGGGGGGCCGGGCATGATCCCACTCATGCAGGCGGAATGTGTGCAGGCTCAGGGGTGGATGACGGACGAACAATTCCTTGAGGCCCTTGCTGTTGCGTCCGCGCTGCCGGGCCCAATCGCCGTCAAGATGAGTGTCATGGTCGGCCTTCAGGCGGCAGGACTCCCCGGCGCGGCCGCAGCCTTGCTGGGTGTGGTGGTGCCCTCCGTCACGCTCATGAGTGCTCTGGCCGGCCTCCTGATTCAGTTTCGTCAAGCGCCCGCCTTGACCGGTGCCATGCGTGCTGTCCAGCCCGCCGTGATCGGCTTGCTGGCGTGGACGGTGGTCTCCCTCGCCCCCGATGGGATCCGCAGCCTATCGGGAGCACTGATAGCGGGAGGGGCTCTCGCAGCCCTCCTGCTCAAGGTCCACCCTGCCGTGGTAATCGTGGCGGCCATGGGGCTGGGCGCACTCTTTCTGAGGTAGGCTGACTCTATGCCCAGTCCTTTTCCCAATCTGGCCCCCGACCAACGAGGTGAACTTCATACCCTCGACCACTGCTCGGAGGTGCTGCGATCGAATCCCTTTGGGGACCCAGCGCGTCGCGACGTCTTTGTCTATACCCCTCCTGGATATTCGACGGCTGACGACCGCTATCCCGCGGTGATGATCTTGCCGGGCTACACCGGAACCGGAGAGAAGCTGCTCGCCCGGGGCTTCACCGACGAATCCATCTGCACCCGAATTGACCGCCTCATCGCAGATGGATGCCCGCCCTTTGTTGCGGTCCTGCCCGACTGCATGACCAGCCTAGGTGGGTCGCAGTATGTGGACTCTGAAGGGCTGGGGCAGTACGCCTCCTACTTGGTGGCCGAGATTCGGCCCTTCGTCCAGGAGCGGTTTCGTCTGACGGGACGGTGGGGGGTGACGGGGCATTCCTCGGGTGGCTTCGGTGCGCTCCACCTCGCGATGGCCCATCCGGGTGCATTCGAGGCGGTGGCTTCTCATGCGGGCGATCTGGGCTTCGACTTGGCCTACATCGGCGATGTTCCCAAGGCGGTCAGCGCCGTCGTGGCCCGGGGCGGGCTCGAGCGATTTGTGGAGGGCTTCTGGAGTCGGCGGAACCACTCGGGCAACGACATCGCGGCCATGATGCTGCTCTGTGTGTGCTGCGCGTACCTCCCGGACCGGCGCGCCAAGCCGCTTCCGTGCCGGTTGCCTGTGAACTTCGAGACGGGAGAGGTCGACTTTGAGGTGCTTGAGGCGCTCTGTGCCTTCGATCCCATCCGTCGGGTCGAGGACCCTGGACAGCGGCTAGGCTTGGCCTCGCTTGAGCTCCTGTACATCGATGCAGGGCGCTTTGATGAGTACAACCTTCAGGTGGCGGCTCGGCGATTGGTCCGCAGGCTCGAGGCCCACAACATTCCCCACCACTATGAGGAGTTTGATGGTGGTCATCGAGGCATGGCGTGGCGGTACGAGGAGAGTCTGCGGCGGATTGCTGAGGTGCTCCGATGAGGGGGCTGATCGTCGTGGTCGCCGTGAGCGTTCAGGCGTGTCGCACCTTTGACGCCGGCGAGTACGCGCCCGATCCGGGCACGCCACCGGGAGGCGACATCGAAGGCGATTCGGGCGGAGCGGATCCGCTCCCTCTCGCGGACATTGACTGCGAGACTGCGCCGCTCGTGAACTGGTCCAACTTTGGCCATGCTTTCATGATCCAGAACTGCAATGGCTGTCATAGCGCCACCACGCACAACCGGTACGGAGCGCCCGAGCACGCCATCTTCGACTCTGCAGACGACGTCTGGGCTCAGAAGAGTGCCGTTCTGGTTGCGGCGGGTGGCGAAGGTCCTCGGATGCCCCCCAATGGGGGCACGACCGACATGGAGCGAGCCAAGCTGGCGATCTGGCTGCAGTGTGGTGAAGCGGGCGAGTAGCGTCTCGGCGTCGCCCGATTGTGTGGCATACTGTGAGGAAGGATGCCTGCGCTTCGGTAGACGCGCCTCGGGCAGTTTTCGTACGCTTCGGCGGAGGTGAGATGAAAACCTGGCTTACGCCCATGCTTCTCGTAGCCTGGGGCTGCGGTGACGCTGAGACGCCTGCGTGTGCAGAGGGCTTCATCAAGAAGCAGGGGCGCTGGTGCGTCTTCGATGAGGGGGCCTCAGGGCTGTCCAGCGCGGAGACCAACCCCGAGGGCTCGGGGGAGAGCCAAGAGGTGGAAGACTACGTGCACGACCCCAAGGATCCGGAGGTCGCGCTTGGGCTCGCGGAGATCGAGCAGGCCATGGAAGAGGCGGTACAGATCGTCCGATGGGTTGACCCTGCAAAGATGCATGACGCGTACGATCAGGTGGAGGCAGACGGGGACGACAACTGCCCCGAGTATGACGACGAGTACTATGAGGACAATGAGCGGTACCACTGGCGGGACGCCTGTGCCGTGGCTTCGGGCGGATCGTTCTCGGGGTACGCCTACACCAACTACTACGGCGCCTACCTCGATGAGTCCGAGACCTATGACTACAGCGGCCATGCCTACTTCAATGGCTCGGCTCGAATCGAGGATAGTCGCGGAAACACGTTCATCGGCGGCGGGTCGTCGAGCTACTACGAGCGCCGCCACACCTCATCAGGAGACGGAGCGTTCTACCAGAGCATGAACGGCAACTATCGGTTTGATGAGCCGGGCTACGAAGGCTCCTGGCTCTCGGCTGACTTGAGCGTGTCGGTCTACCACACCTCAACGATGTATGTTGATGATGCCGATCACTACGGTGGCGCATTCTCCGTCTTCTGGGATGCCTCCATCTCGGGCATTGTGGGTGAGATCAATTCGCTGAGGCTCGAGGATGTCTACATGTACTCCGAGAATCTCGGGTCGATGTGTGAGATCGAGCCCTCGGGCACCATCGCCGTGCGCGACAACGATGGCAACTGGTATGAGGCCGAGTTTGACGGGCCCAAGTACTACGGAGCCGGCGCCTTCCCGCCGGACTGCGACGGGTGTGGCAAGGTCTATTGGCGCGGAGAGCTTCTCGGTGAGGTCTGCCCCGACTTTGGCGTCTTGGTGAATTGGACGGAGCGGCCATGGTTGTAGTGCTCTCGGTACTCTGGCTTGGCTGTGCAGGGCAAGAGGTTCCGCCGGCGTTGAACCACCCGGTCGAGGAAGACCTGACTGCGGGGGCCTCGGGGCCAGACCCGGTCGCGCAGCTCTTTCGCGCGAGCCTCGACATTCGGGGTGTGCGGCCCACGCTGGAGGAGATTGAACGCCTGGACCAAGACCCCGACGCCTTCGGCGAGCTCGTGGAGGAGTTTCTCGATGATCCGCGATTCGAAGACCGCATCATCAACATGTACTCGGAGGTCTTCCTTACTCGGGCCGACGGCTACAGTGTCGGAGCATCGGACTATGGCCTGAGCGATGATCGCCAATTCGAATTCGCCCGGTCGGTCGGCGACGAGACCCTTCGAATCTTCGCCCATATCGTCGCCAACGAGCTTCCCCTCACGGAGCTGGTCGTAGGGGACTGGACGATGGCCAATGAGGTCCTCGCGGAGGTGTGGCCCATCGCCTACCCAGAGGGTGCGGAGGGATGGGCGGTGTCGCGCTACACGGATGCCCGACCGGCCGCCGGCATTCTCGCCACAAACTCCCTGTGGTGGCGGTACATGTCGACGACCTCCAATGCCAACCGAGGCAAGGCCAATGCGGTGAGCAAGATCCTGCTCTGCAATGACTACCTCAGCAAGACCATTGACTTTGACCGGTCGGTGAACCTGCTGGATGAGGACGCGCTCAACGATGCTCTGCGGACCAACCCCGGCTGCGCGACGTGTCACAACAGCCTCGATCCCCTCGCGAGCTTCCTCTGGGGTACCTACTATGTCGACTACCAGTCCCCCTCGGACCTGAAGTATTACCACCCCGAGCGCGAGCATCTCTGGGAGAACTACGGCGGCATTGAGCCTGCCTACTATGGGCGGCCAGGTGAGGGCTTGGGCGATCTCGCTCAGTTTATCGCGGCCGATCCACGCTTCTTGGACTGTGCGGTCGAGCGTGCCTTCGAGTTGTTGTCTCAGCGCGAAGTGACCTTGGCTGACACCACCCAGCTGACCGACTGGCGAAACACCTTGGTTCGGGAAGAGCTCAACATGAAGGCCTTGTTTAAGGCCATCATCATGCACGAGGACTATCGCTCGACGGAGCTCTCCGACGGTCCGCACGCCACACGGAAGATGGTGACCTCAGACATGCTGGGGACCCAGGTCGAGGACCTAACAGGCTTCGCATTCCTCTCCGGTGGCGTTCCTGTGTTGGAGACAGACTCCGGCGGGCTTCGCACTCTTGCGGGCGGAATTGACGGGAACAACGTGACCAAGCCTGCGACTGAGCCGATGACGACGCTCGTGTTGGTGCAGGAGCGGTTTGCGCAGGCCGCGGCCAATCATGTCGTCGCCCACGACCGGGACAATCCGGAGTCGGCGAGGCTGTTTCACCAGATCGACTTTCACGAGACGCCCAAGAACGGCAAGGCGCAAATGGTGGCTCAGATCCAGTCGCTCCACCTCCGCCTCTTTGGACACCACATTGACCCGGAGGGGGCAGAAGTGGAGGCTAACTTGGCGCTCTGGGAGGACCTCTTCGAGGTGAGCTTGACCATCGAAGATGCCTGGGCGGGGCTCTTGACCGTTCTCCTCCGCGACCCCGACTTCCTGTTCTACTGAGAGATTGGCATGTTGAATCGACGCGACTTTCTTCAGTTCACCGGGCTCACGGGCGTGTCCATTGGCGCGGGGATGGTGCCCTTTCAGGCGCTGGCCACCAGTCAGTCAGACCTCAACTTTGTGTTTGTGTTTAACGGCGGCGGATGGGATCCCACCCGGGTCTTTGCCAACTGCTTCGAGCAGCGCGCTATCGACATGGAGCTGGATGCCGATGTGAGTCAAATTGGCGACCTAAAGTGGGTGGACCACATCGACCGCCCAAGCGTCTCGGCCTTCTTCTCGCGCTACCACTCGCGCAGCACGATCTTCAACGGGCTCTTGGTGCCGTCGGTGGCCCACGGCAACTGTCGGCGTCTGATGATGACGGGGACGTCCAACGATGGCGCCAGCGACTGGGCCGCGATCATTGCGGGAGAAGCCAACTTCGACCTCGCCCTTCCACAGATGGTGCTCTCCGGACCGAGCTACCCGGGCCAACACGGCACGTCGGTCACGCGCGCGGGCACCTCGGGCCAGCTCGATGCGCTCCTGTCAGGGCAGGTCCTCGAGTGGTCGGATCAACTCACGGAGCGCCCGAGTGTTCGTATGGAGGACCGCATGGACTCCTACCTGCTGAGGCGAGCGGCCGCCGCGGTGGAGAGCGCGCGGATGCCAAAGGCGAGAGAGCTCTACGAGGCCTATGAAGCCAGCCTCGTCCGCGGCGTCGAGCTGAAGGACCTGCGCGAGGTCATTAACTGGTCTGCGAGCGGCGATCTCACCGCCCAGGGAAACCTCGCTGCGCAGCTGCTCAGTCTGGGAATATCCCGGACCGTGATGATGAATCATGGCGGCGTGGGCTGGGACAGCCACACCAACAACGACAACATCCAGTCACAGAGTTGGGAGTCGCTCTTTGGAGGCTTGCTGGACATGGCGGATCGGTTCTCGACCTTGCCCGGTCGTGGCTCGGGAAGCCTGCTTGATGAGACCTGCATTGTCGTCATGAGCGAGATGGGGCGCACGCCCGCGCTCAACGGCAACAACGGGAAGGACCACTGGCCCTACACCTCGGCCCTGGTCATGGGACCGGGCCTTCAAGGTGGGCGCGTCATCGGCGCCACCGATGAGTTCTACTACGGTGAGAAGATTGACCTCGACTCGGGCGAAATCTGGCGCGACGGCCAAGACCTCACGGTCGCTAACTTGGGCGCCACGCTGCTGGCTTCTGCCGGTGTGGACTCGCGGGATTATCTTCCAGGCACCTCGCCAATCTATGGGGTGCTGCGATAGGGCAGAGGGTCGAGGTTCTTCGTCAGAACTCGAAGGCTCAAATTACGGGACGATCCATGCACATGCTGACCCTAGGAACCTTGGCGCTCACTTTGTTCGCTGGCTGCGGCAAATCGGAAGATGCGGACTCGGGTGCGCTCCAGCTGGAAACCGACGCTGATGCTGATGCTGATGCGGACACCGAC
>CAZKOI010000046.1:0-16638 GCA_964554315.1 uncultured Enterobacterales bacterium
TGGCCCACGCCTCGATCTCACCTTGGATGAAGACGGTGATATGGACCTGCTGAAGGTGTTTGGGCCATCAACCGAGGAGGCACTCCCCGAGGAAGCACCCCCAGAGCCTTTCGCTGGATTGGGCATCGATGTCGAGCTGGGAGAGTTTGCCATTCGAGATGCAGTCATTCGAATAGCGGACCCAGCGGGAGACACGATCGTTCCGCATCTCAGTCTAAGTCTGGGGGCTGAAGTGGTTGGTTCGACCGTTCGTGTCGAGAACATCGACGTCGACGTCGACATCGACGCCCCGATTGACCAGACCGTATCGCTGGACGGAGGGCTTACACTGGAGAATGGCGACCTCAGCTTGGCCCTTGAGTCGATCAAGCTCGGTGAAATCCAGGTCGCGATTCGTGGTGCTATTGCCCGGGCTGAAACCCGACCCGAGATGGGGCTCACAATGGTCGTTGATCCCATTGACCCACAGACGGTTGCAGAGCTGGCAGGTGAGACCCTCTTGAATGAGGCCGGCCGACTCTCAATGGACATCACCGGTCCGCTCTCGGACCTCGGCGTCGATGCATCCTTGACCTCGGCCAGCAAGAAAGGGGAGCTGGGCATGCGGTTCTCCGCCAACCTTGAGGCAGAGCCGATGACGTGGGCTGTGGCTCTGGAGCCAGACCATTTCAGTGTTGATGCGATGACACCCATGGTGCCAGCACCGTTTGTTATCAACGGGGTGTACGCCCTAGAGGGGTCGGGGACCGAATATCCGTCGGGAATCGCCGCAAAAATTTCGATGGAGGGAACGGACCAAACCTTTGCGGGGGAGTTCGTCTCATCGCTCTCGATTCAAGGGCAGCTCTCTGGGGGCCAGCTCGCGCTCGACGGGCTCAATATTCAACACTCAGCGGCCAAGGTGAACGTGAGCGGGGACATCGACCTCGTCAAGTCTGCTGCGCAGCTCGAGATAGAAGCGGGTGTTCCGGACGCTTCGGCCCTCAACAAGTATGGTGCGGGCGATATGGAGGGCGTCCTGCGCTTTGGGGGCGCGCTGCAGGCGTCGTGGGAGCCAGAGGTCACCGCCGACTTTGATGGTGAGCTGGCTCTTCGAGGGTTCGTCGGTCCTGGCGTCACCATCGCGAGTGGTGGCGGGCCGGTGTCCGCGAAGGTCCGAGGAGATGCCGCCGAGGGGGCGGGGACCCTCGAGCTCCTCGGAATCGATGCGAGCGGCACTACCATTGACCGCATTTCGCTGGGATTTCAGGGTGGGCAGGGAGCGAACGGGAGCGTTGATGTCGATGCCAGCCTCGAGATTGGTACTATCGCCATGCCGGATGGACAGTTCGATATGGAGGGCCTGAAGGGTGGCTTGGAGGCCACGGTGCCCGCCAGCGGACCACCGTCTGCCACTGCTGACATGCACGTTGCCACATTCCATATCGGCGACGAAAAGTATGGCGTTGATGGCGGACCAGTACGCTTCGCGATGGAGGGCGACTCGATTACGGCGGACATCGATCTCCGTCGAGATGACGCTCCGTTCTTGGTGGGCTCAATCCATGGCGATCTGGCGAGTGGCGAGTGGCGGGTTGAGGGTTTCAAGTTCGCGGTGCTGAAGAACGATGGACTAAGCGCCGAACAGAACATTCGATTTAAGCTTGCGGACGAGGGCGCAGAAGATGTGCACTTTGAGATCGCAAACGCAGACGGAAAGGGAAGGTTGTCCGTCCGAGGAAACGCCAGCGCCACGGCTCCAGACTTGCGGATGACGGCAGACAAGATCGACCTTGGATACATCATGGACATGGTGGACCAGATCGTTGATCTTTCTGCCACGCAGGAAGACTCTGGCGAGTTGAGCGCGGAGGGCACCGATACAAGGGCGGGCTCATTGTCTGCGTCGGTTCCGAACCCAGAGGTGGAAGCCAGTCCCAAAGATACTGTCGCTCAAACCCCCGCTGAGGCTAACCCGGACCAAGTCGTCAACCCGATGGATGGGCTGGGTGGGAAGGCGTCGATGGATCTCACCGTCACCGGTGATGGAAAGAGTATCGCCGCCTCAGGTTGGGTCACCATCGATGACCTTGTGATGCCAGAACAGGTGGATGGTGTGGACACGAGGATTGATCTCGATGTCGGACTGACTGAGGCCAAGGTCACCATTCGCGTGGGTGATGACGACGACACCATCTTCTGGGCGGGGGGGGCCGTACCTGTGAATCAGGCGGACGGTGGTGTGGTCCTCAATTGTGACGGTCAGATCGACTTTCGAAGCTATCTCCCAGGGGTCACCTTCAGCAATTTGGCACGGCGTTTACCTGCTCTGGGTGAGCTCGACGGACGTGTCAGCATGGACCTCGGGGTACAAGGCGATGCGTGTAACCCTGACATCGACCTCGTGGCAGCAATGGACACACCCGTAGGGCCCAATGGTGAACGGGTGCGCCTGGATGTGACCCTCGAGCGTGCAGGCGATGACATACGCGCTGTCACATTGATCGAGCAAGAGAATGAGCAGATCATGCGGGTGGGGGTGGCCTTGGCGACCCATCTGTCTTCAGCCCTTCAGGCGATGCTTCGCGAGGGTAAAGATGTTGACCTTGGCAATCCCCGTGTTTGGCTTGACGCATTCGATGTAAAGGTGGCATTGCTCGGCATCGACCTTGGCCGATTTGCCCGCATGGCCGAGGCTGGCCATCCAGTTCGAGGCATTCTGGCGGGCGGCCTTAATCTCACCGGTACGATGGACGCTCCAGCTCTGCAGAGCGGTTTGGTCATGATTGACGGCCAAGTCGGTGAAGCACAGGTTGACCAATTCACCGCCAGCATCACGGAGAAGGGCGATGGCTATGCGGTAGACGCGGTGATGGCCTTCAATCGCGAAGGCCGTCTCGAGATTTTCGGCTATCTGCCCCTCGACTTGAAGTTCGATTCGGACATGGACTTGGATCGACCGGGATTGGACGTTCGCTTTTCAGGTGCTGGACTACCGGTCGCTATGGGCGCCGGGCCATCGGGCATTACCGACGCCAAGGGCACCATCGCCTTGGAGGGCGGCGTCAGGGGTACGCTGGCATCTCCGGAGCCCGTGGTGAAGCTGAAGAGCCACAACGCCGGATTCACATTGCTTCCAACCGCTCTCCGGTACGACCCAATCGACATCGACATTACTTACCAGCCAGCCGGGGTCGATATTGCACAGCTGAAGATTGGGACCCAAGAGCTCTGGGGTTCGAACAAGGGGTCGGGCTACTTCAGCATGGAAGGTAGGGTCGACTTGGGAGACGAGGGACCCGAGAGCATGACCCTCGACATGGTCATGGACGATTTCTGGCTCTCCTCCAATCGAGCAGCGTCCATCGCTACCTCGGGGAAGGTCGGAATCCGCGGGGTGTTCCCTGCGTTAACGATCGAAGGCAAGGTGAAGCTGGAGGAGGCGGACATCTCGGTAGGTGCAGAGGTCCTCAAAGATACCAGCTCATTTGATATTGACGAGAGCATTAGGGTTCACCGAACGAGCCAAGAGGTCGTCGTTCGAACACCAGAGAAGGAGGAAGACACCGGGCCCAGCCCGGTCGATGAGATGAAGGTTGACCTTAAGGTTGACCTCAACTCTGCATTCCATCTCAAGGCCGACATTCCGATGTCCGAGGACTTTGGCGCCCAGTTCGCGCAGCTTGCGGCACTATCCATGGACCTAGGACTCGATGGGCGGCTCCACATTCAGCAAGACAAGTCGGTTCTCTCGGTATTGGGCGAACTTGCAACGCTTCGCGGCGAGGCCGTCGCGATGGGTAAGCGATTTGCGATCTCTCAAGGTACGGTGACGTTCACGGGTGAAAACTACGCCAACCCTCAACTGAATCTCCTCGCGACCCATCAGGTGGGGCAGTACGGCAATGTTGAGATCAAGATTGGAGGGGATGTCGAGAACACGGCCATGGAGCTTAGCTCTCCTGAGTACCCAGACCAAACCGATGTCATGTCGATGTTGCTGTTTGGCAAGCCGACCTCTGCGATGTCTGAGACCGAGGGCGAGAGCGGCGCGGGGCTGTTGAGTGCGGCAATGGCGAGTGTTGGCGGGCAAGCGGCGCGGTCGACCGGCGCGGCATTCCTGCAAAACGTTCAGGTCGATCCGGGGTCGGGTTCGGTGAAGGTCGGCTTCCCGCTCACGGACAAGATTTACCTCTCGATTGAGCGAGTGCGGCCAGAGACCGACTCCGACAACATGACTCAGGCCGCCGTCGAGTGGCTGTTATCGACCCGGTCGTATGGCGAAGTAATCACGGGTGACCGTGGAAAGAGCTCGGGCGACATCTTCCTTCGGTGGAGATTTTGAGCCGCATCGTTGAACGCTGGAAGACCGAGATTTCTCCGGCGTCGCTGAGGCTGGTTCATCGCAGCTTTGGCCTGATCATGGCTGCAGAAATGGCTCGATATCTCCTCTTCGGATGGGTCCAAGCGTACTATGTCGAGCCGAAATTTCATTTCAGCTATCCAGGGTTCTCTTGGGTAAGGCCGCTCGATGAAATCGGTATGGTCTCGCTCTTTGTGGCCGTCGGCCTAGCGGCCCTTGCGATGGCTTGGGGGCTCGGACGTCGGGCGCCCGCACTGGCCTTCACCATCGGGTTTGGCGCCATATTCCTTATGGATCAGAGCTACTACCAAAACCACCTCTACCTAGTGGTTCTTGTGGGCGCTATTCTGAGCCTGATGGGGCTCGAGCGGGGACGTCGAGCGCAGGTATGGATGCTGGACCTCATGCGCCTTCAGGTGGCGGTGGTGTACTTCTTCGGCGGCGTCGCGAAGATAAATCCGGATTGGCTCGCGGGGCGTCCGATGAGCCAGTGGATGTCGCTGCGTCAGGACTGGGCCTACATCGGTCCGGTGTTGAAGGAGCCCAACACCGGTGTGGTGATGGCACAAATGGGGTGCTGTTTGACCTCCTCATTGTGCCTCTGCTCTTGTGGCGGCGGACCCGTGCTCTGGCCTTCGTCGCGGTCGTCATTTTTCACGCATCAAACGCCGTGCTCTTCAAGATAGGGGTGTTTCCCTTTCTAATGGTGGCCCTCACAACGGTGTTCTTTTCACCTCACTGGTGCCAACGTTGGACTCGCAGAGAGCCCGCTATCGCCGCCTTGCCGATGGGACGATGGGTGGTGCCGGTTGTCTTGATCTGGATGCTCGCACAGGTCGTGATTCCAGTGCGATCAGTGTGGATGTACGGCGACCCAGCATGGACAGAGGAAGGCCATCGCTTCTCATGGCGAATGAAGCTTCGGAGCAAGGTGGGTCGGGTCGTGTTTCATGCCTTGGACAAAGAAACGGGTCATCACCAGGTGCTGGATCCGAAGGACAGCCTGACCCCCTACCAGGCACGCAAGATGGCCACTCGGCCCAGGATGATTCTCGACTTTGCACATCACCTCAGGGATTCTTTGGCCGACCAGGGCAGTGGTCGCTGGGCCATCCACGCAGACGCCCGTGTGAGTCTAAATCAGCGTCCCGTTCAATCGCTCATAGATCCTGCTGCGGATCTGGCCCAGGTTGTGCCGGAGGCACATCCGAGCTGGATTGTTCCGCTGCAGGAGTAGGAGAAGGCGGGCAGTATTGTCGCTCGCACTGGACCAAGAGGGGGACATCTTCTCGGATTCCGCGCAGGTACCGTCTCGCGGCGTCAGTGTCGACCTCTGGCTCGATGGCGAGGGTCAAGCCCGTCGCGCCAGCCTTGACCATGGCCTGTGTCTGTTCGGAGAGGTCATCCACCAAATACAGCGTGGCGTGCTGGAATTCGGCGGGCTTGAACAGAAGTCCTTGGACAGCACCCGATCGAACGATCAGGGCCTCTCCTTGTCTTGAATCAAGGACGGTCGGAGGGAGGTCGCTGGCCTGGCTACAGGCCAGGAGGAGTGTCCAATATGCCGTCATGAACGCAACCTTAGGTGAACGAGGGCTTCGATGTTTCCCTTCTTCGCCCCTGGCACGGGCGAGTCCATGACGCCGAGCACGTCTGAACCGAGCTCGACGGCCTCTCGCTGAATCCGGTCGATAGCATTTGCGCGCGCTTCCGCATCCCTGACAACGCCGCCTTTTGCCACGTGTTCTCGGCCAACCTCAAACTGTGGCTTGATGAGAAGGACGGCCTCCGCTCCAGCTCCTGCGAGGCGTTGAACGGACGGTAGAATCTTTGAGAGAGAGATGAAGGACAAGTCTCCAACAATCAGGTCGATGGGCTCGGGTAGGGACTCTAGATGCCGTGCGTTAGTGCGCTCCATCACTACCACACGTTCGTCCTGTCTAAGCGACCACGCCAGCTGACCGTAGCCGACATCGATGGCGTAGACTCGCGAAGCCCCTCGCTGGAGGAGGCAGTCGGTGAACCCCCCGGTCGAGGCCCCCAAATCAGCGCAGGTGAGATTGAAGGGGTCTACGGCGAAGTGGTCGAGCGCCGCCTCGAGCTTGAGGCCTCCTCGGCTTACATAGGGCAGGGGATTCTCTCGGAGGCGAACGACAGCATCGGGGCTTATCTGCGTCCCAGGCTTGTCCTTCGGCTGCTCGTTGACCAGCACCACGCCCGCGCGGATCAGAGCAGCGGCCCGTTGACGTGTCTCAGCCAGGCCAATGTCGACCATGAGCTTGTCCAGGCGAACGCGAGGCATGGGTGCTCAGTGGTCGCGCTCGACGGTGAATCGAGCGAGTGCCTCAAGCCTCAATGAGTTCGGCAGAGCCCGCGCAGCTGTCAGTGCCTCATCGAGAAGGGCTCGCGTCTGGGCTTGCGTTTCCTCAATTCCCAGCAGCTTGACGTAGCTCGGCGGCCCATCGTCACCCGCGTCTTCTTCGGCATCAAGGACATCATCGGCCATCTGGAATGCAAGTCCAACCGCAGCGCCGTATCGAGAAAGCGCCTCCATCTCAGAGGGAGATGCACCTGCAGCGACACCGCCCATACGAATAGCGCCTCGAATCAGGGCACCCGTCTTGCCGTTGTGAAGGCGCATCAGCGCATCCACATCCAAGACAGGGCCGCCGAGGCCAATGTCCGCCGCTTGACCACCGATCATGCCCACATGGCCCGCCGCTTCTGCGAGCTCAGCGACGAGACGAACTTGAGTCTCGGCGCTGAGGTCGGTGTGGGTCAATGTACGGAAGGCCTCCGTGAGGAGAGCATCTCCGACCAGAAGTGCTGCGGGCTCGCCGAACGCGATGTGGGTTGATGGCTTTCCACGTCGCTCATCATCGTCGTCCATGCATGGCATATCGTCATGAACGAGCGAGTATGTGTGAATGAGCTCCACGGACGCGGCCACATGAGTGATGTCCTCGGTGGTTGTTCCGCCGATGGCCTCTGTCGCTGCGAAGCAGAACAACGGCCGAATGCGCTTACCGCCGGTCCGAAGAGGGTAGAGGGTGGCCTCTCTAAAAGGAGGAGGCCAAGCGTCGTCGAAGCGAGACTGGAGGCAACGGTCGACCGCATCACGGTGGTGCTCACACCAAGCTTCGAAGGTCATGACTTAGCCTGCAGTTGAAGGCTCCGCGCCCTCGGCCGGTGCCGAATCATCTTGGGGCGCGTTGCACGCGGTAAAGTCGTCGGCGGTCTTGAGGGATGCCATACCCAACCGCTCTGCTCCCGCGTCCCTCGCGAGATCGAGCGCATGGACCACCCGCGCGTAGTTAGCATCGGGGTGCGCGTCCACGAACACGACCTTCTTCGCTTTCGCACGCAAGCGCTTTGTGAGGTCCTCGCTGAGTGCCTCGGTCTCGTAGGGCGTTCGATTGAGGGTCAGTGTACCGTCCTGACAGACGGCGAGGAGCAACTGGTCCTTCGGAACGTCATCCTCTTGTTCGACTGTCTCCGTCTTGTCCGGGAGGTTGACCGACATCTCGTAGATCATGATGGGCGTCAGCACCATGAAGATGATGAGCAGCACGAGCACGATGTCGATCAACGGCGTGACGTTGATTTCACTCTGAGCCGCTTTCGTCGTTATCGGTGCCTTGGACTTAGACTTACCCATCGCTACTCCTTCTCGCCTTCAACGGCGAGGAGCATCGTGGTCATGCCTCCCGCATGGATGATGTCCATGACCTCGCGCACGTCTCTCCAGGAGAGTGTCTTGTCTCCCTTCACCAGCAGAGAGCGGTCGGGCTTGTCCTGGTAGGCGTTGTTGATGTCATTGATGAGCGCATCGGGCTCTGTGCGAGTGACATCAACGTAGATCTCGGGCATTACTCGTGGTGCCTGCATGCCTTCCGGTACGATGATGTTGCGCTTCTCTCCCGCCTTCACCGAGACAACCAGGTGTTGGCCGCCATCGCGTACCTCGATGCCAGTCTTGGCAGGAGGGAGGGCCACATCGACCCCTGATCCCAAGAGGTGGGTGATGACCATGAAGATGATGAGCAGCACCAGCACCACGTCCACAAGGGGCGTGACGTTGATGTCGGCCATTGGGCCGCCGCTGCTATCACCAACCTTCATTCCCATGGTTCAGCTCCTACTTAGCGTCCATAGGGGGCAGAATCTGCTTCTCGCACCAGTCGAGAAGCTCTTGGACCGAGACGGACATGTCGTTGGTGATCTCCTCAACCTTGCCGTTGAAGTAGTTGAAGAGCCAGACGCCGATAATCGCAACCGTGATGCCGATCGCCGTGGTAATCAAGGCCTCTGCGATACCTGACGAGATGGCTGCGAGGTCGCCACCGCCGGCCTCGCCCATCATCTGGAACGCATTGATGATGCCGAAGATGGTGCCGACCAAGCCGACGAATGGAGCGGTCGCCCCGGTCGTCGCGAGGATGTTCATGCCCTTGCGCAGCGCCTGAGTCTCCGTAATGGAGACGCGATCGAGCGCTCGCTCTACGGCCTCGATGCCGTATTTGTCGGGACGGTCATTGAACTCTTTCAGGCCGCCAACGAGCATGTGACCAAGGTACGCGCTTGCAAACTCGTCTCGCTCACAAACGGCCAGTGCCTCAGCTGAGTTCGCCTCTGACAGTGGGCCCGCTACCGCTTGGGCCAGCAGGCGTGACTGCTTGCGAGCCTTTGCCAAGGCGATCGTTCGCTCGATGGCGACGTACAAACACCACACGGCCATAAGCATCATGACTGCGAGGACGATTCGGACGGGTGTTCCCGTCGCGGCCCAGAGTTCCTGTGGGGTAAAGTGCATGGTTTCCTCTATTTGAGCTTGAATTGGAGAGAGAGGAGGAAGGTGGTCTTCACCGCCTTGCCGCCATCACGCATGGGGTAGAAGCGCCACTTCCACGCCGCTTCCTTGGCGGAGTCGTGGAACACCTTGGGGCACTTCTCAAGTTTGATGTCGTAAGGCTTACCCTTCTCATCAATAAAGAATCGAACTTGGCAGCTTCCTTCCATCTGGAGCTGCTTTGCAGACTGCGGATACTTCGGCGTTACTCGGCGCTTGGCCTTTACCTCGGACCAGTGAACGGCCCGCACGCCGGTCCCCCCAAGCTGGCCGCCGAGTACGCCGCCGATCACGCCGCCAACGACCCCGCCGACCACGCCACCCTCGACGCCACCCTCGACGCCGCCCTCGACGCCTTCTGCTTCGCTCTCGACCACTTCCTCAGGAATCTCTTCCGGGAGTTCTGTCGGCTCAGGCTCGACCTCCTTGGGGGTCTCCTTGGGTTCGTCCTTCTTCTCGGTCTTGGGCTTCTTCTTCCCGCCGCCTGCAGGCGGAGGAGGGGGAGGGGGAGGCGGCGGCGCGAGGTCAAAGAAGGCAACCTCGACCGGCGCCTCGTCTATGACCTCCTCCGCTACGGTGGCTCCGGCCACCACCAGACCACCGATGAAACCTCCGTTGATGGCCAACGACAGCAGAAACGAGCCCGCCTGCTGCTTCTTGTCTGCCTTTCTGGATTGTCCAACGGTCTCGAACATCAGTCGCCTGTAGAAGAGGTCGGGGTATAGCCCGGCTGAGGGTCAAGTGGGCTGAGCGCGTGGCATGTTCACATCGATCTCACCCGAGATCCAGCGAAAATGCCACTAACCGTTGGCTTGCTCGTCGCTGCCGGACCCGGTCAGCTCCGTGATTCGCTGCTCAGCATCGTCGAGGAGTTCGGAGCACTCCCGGATGAGCTTCACGCCAGATTCGAAGGTTGTGAGGGACTCCTCGAGATCCAGGTCGCCGCTGTCCAGCTTGCGGACATGGGCCTCGAGCTCGTTCAGTGCCTCCTCAAAACTACGCTTTTCTTCATCTGACATCGTGCGGCCTCGTTGTTTGAAGGGTCTATCCTACTGTATCCATTCTTTCGATCTGGATGACTTGGTAGGAGAAGCGACTACCGGTCTTCACATCCGCAGCAACCAGGACCTGTTGACCTTGGGCGTTGGTAGCGATGCGCTCGGGCTTCACAGTCAGCCGCTTTCGCTCCATCGTTCGAGTCACGTAGATCATGTCCAAGCTCTGCGCGCCCTTGATGGCTCCTGCGACCACGTCCTGGATCTCTCGCGGGCTCCGGCGGGTGGGAAGGTTGGCCTTCTTCTTGCGTCCCTTCTTGGAGGGGACGGCCGTCGTGCCCGGAATCATGGACACGAGCGAGGGATCCGAGTCGGCAGCATGAGCCCTGCTGAAGACATCTTCTCGGCCAGCCCGAGCTTCTGCGACCAGATCGAGAAGACGACTCCTGGCGTCGACGCCCGCCGGGTCGTCAGGGTAGGACCGTACCTGCGGCGCCACGGAGAAGCCACCCTCTGTGAGCGCCAGCTGGAGCTCCGGCATCCTCGCCCTGTCGACGGCGTACAGGCCGGGGACGAAGCGGTGGAGTAGGAATGGCTTGATGGCACGGTTGGTCTCCAAGCGACGAATCTGCGAGCGATGAATGGAGAGCATGGTGAGGTCGTGGAGCTCCACGTCGCCTCGCTGTCCACACCAGCCTCGCAAGGTGTCTTCGACATTCTCTGGAAGACCGATCTGGCTGTTCTCTCTCAAGAACTCGAAGATGTCCTCCCGACGCCACCCCTTCTCAAGTGCCTGCTCGATGGTGACTTCGGTGATCTTGTACGTATTGGCTCTGTCGCAAGCGGTGAGCTCGGCTAGCTCGCCGATTCGGAAGAACAGGATTGGCGCCATTCCGGCCGGCGCCATGATCTCGAAGGAAGGCGTGAGGTAGAACTGAGTAAACCCTTCATCCTCAGGAGGCTCGACCAGTCTCAGCGCACGGCCGGAGAGACGATAGAACTTCTCTTGGCCCCATTGGCCCATCTCAAGGATGCCGGCATCCGCTAAGGGTGAGAAGCTATAGCCTTCACGCTGGGCGGTTTTAGGCGAAGACCACTGGCCCTTTCGGTAGCGATCGCGCCAGTCTTCCCCGCGTCGCCATCGCCGGTACAGGGCCTGCAAAGGCCGCTCCGCAACCCACGCACCGCCCATGTCGTAGATGGCCCAGATGAGCCATTCCGCGCTTGGAAGGCGGTTGTTTAAGCTGTGAAAGACCAGGTCCCTTTGATCCTCTGGGTCGAGCTGAATCCACTCTTCGATGGCGGCTCGATTGACGTGGAGCGAGTCGCCACGCAGCTCGACCATGCCATTCGTCATCAGGAATTCGATGTGAAAGCTGAAGATCTCGCTGTCGGGGTCCCAAAGCTGCGAGAAGAAGCCATCCATCTCATCTTTGTGGACCTTGAAGATCTCCTGGCGCTGGGTCAGCCGGGGGGGGTGCTGATCGATGTATGTCGCCAGCGTTGTCAGGCTGAAGTCCAGCGGCGGTGCAAAGGGCCGCTGGTTCAGGATCCGCATGTCCTCGTGTTCGAAAGCGGGGAGTGAGAGGTCGTCCTTCAGTGCATCGATCAGAGGGGCCATCATGGGCTGCGGGATCATATAGAAGAAGTGTCCCTCTTTCTGCTCCGTGGCGGCCAGCAGACCCTTCTGGCCGAGTGTGCCGAGGATGCGCTCCCACTCCTTGTCGGTACCGCCCAGTGAGAGGGAAAGCTCCTGACAGATCTCTTCGTGATGAACGAGTCCCCCGCACTGAACGAGTATCGCGAGGGCTTGTCGATCGCGCTGGTGGATGGTCTTTACCAGCGTACCCACCCGACCATCCTGGCCGAGGGCTTTGGCGGTCAGCTGGATCATGCGGTCCCTCGTAGGAACGCGGTCAGCTTGCCCGCCGAGTGCATTGTAGAGGTTGGCTACCAGCTGCTCGGGGAGGTCACTCAGGTACTGCCCGAGGTAATCCAACTCTCCGCGAGTGAAGCGACGCCGACGACTGGTGCTGCTGGCTGGCTTACCCCGGTTGGTTCGTACCGCGGCTCTTCGGTTGGGGGCTTGGCCCGTCGGTGGAAGATTCACCGTCGGACCTGAGAGGTCTTTTCTCATCGCCCCGTTAGCTGCGGCTGCAGCACCCTCGGTGCGCGGGCCCTTGCGACGACGACGGCGACGGCGCCGCGGCTTGTTGTTCGAGTCTTCAGCGTTTTCCATGGGTTTCCTTGGAGGGGGGGCTAAGGTGTCGCCCGCTCCTCAATTTGGTAGCGGTAGCCTTGCTCTGTGAGGAACAGTTGGCGCTTCATCGCGAACTCCTGCTCCTTGGTGTCCGCAGTGACGACGGTATAGAAGTGAGCTTCTTTCTTCTTTGGACGCAGGATTCGACCGAGTCGCTGGGCCTCTTCTTGACGAGAGCCGAACGACCCTGAGATCTGAATCGCGACGTTTGCATCGGGTAGATCAATCGAGAAGTTGGCGACCTTGGAGACCACCAGCAGGTTGATGCGCCCGGTTCGGAAGTCTTCGAACAGCTTGTCTCGCTCATCGTGCGGTGTCTTGCCAGTAATCAGAGGGGCTCGGAGACGCTGAGCAATCTTCTCGAGCTGCTCGACGTACGTCCCGATAACCAGGATGTTGTCGTCTTCGTGGCGCTTGACGAGGTCGTCCAAGATGCGCAGCTTGGCCGGGTTGTCCGACGCGATCCGGAACTTCTGACGGTCATCGGCTCGCTCGTAACGCTCGCGCCCGCCGTTGAGGAAGGGCACGCGTACCTCCGTGCAGGACGTCTCGGCGATGAAGCCTCCCTGCTGGAGCATCTGCCAGGGAAGGTCGTATCGCTTGGGCCCGACGAGGCTGAACACATCGCCTTCCCGTCCATCCTCCCGAACCAGAGTTGCTGTAAGGCCGAGCCGCCTCCGTGCCTGGAGGCTCGAGGTGGCGCCGAACACGGGGGCCGGGAGGAGGTGCACCTCGTCATAGATGAGCAGCCCCCACTCTTCGTCCTCAAAGAGGTGGAGATGCTCGAACTCTGCGTCCTTTGAGCGCCGCCATGTCAGGATTTGGTAGGTCGCTACGGTGACGGGCTTGATCTCCTTGATCTCGCCTGTGTAGGCACCAACTTCGTCGGCCGTGAGGTGGGTCTTGTCAATGATTTCGCGAACCCACTGATTCACAGCGGCCTGGTTCGTCGCCAGAATGAGCGTCTTGGTCTGAACATGGCGCATGGACTCGATGCCGACAATGGTCTTGCCCGCGCCGCAGGCGAGCACCACGACGCCACAGCCTCCCGAGGGGCGCCCCTCTTGGTACCACCTCGAAGCGGCCTCTGCTTGGTAGTGGCGAACGGCAAAGGGCTTGCCGTTTCCGACCATAGTGTCCCGAATCCGTACCTCGAGCGGAGCGCCCGGCAGGAAGCCGGCGAGGTCTTCAACGGGCCAGCCCGCTTGGAGCGCGCGCTGCTTGAAGATCCCTCGGTGACCGCCACCGATCATCCAGTGGCGCCGCCCATCTTCCACCATGAACTCCCGGAGGCTGGGGTTCTGGCTCACGAGCTTCGCGACAAATCCCGATGTGAACTGCAGTCGCAGCATGTCGCCTGGCTGCTCGGGGTGAGGCATCAGCTTCACGAGGCCGTACTTGTCGATTGTCTCCGTGATTTGGTCGACCATGTTCTGCGGGACATCGAATTTGGATAGCTCGCGGAGGCCACCAATGATCTCGCTGGTGTTCATTCCGGCGGAGGCGGCGTTCCAGAGCGAGAGCGGATTGATTCGGTAGGTGTGGAGGTGCTCGGGAGAGGCCTCAAGCTCTGAGAAACGACCGAGAAAGTCTCGTGTCTCCTCGTAGCGTGGGTGCGTTGTCTCGACGAGAACCTTGCCGTCCCCCTGAACGATGAGGGGGTTGTCAGGCCTGACGTGCATGCATTTTCTTGGGAGGCTCCATCGCCAACACCCGAAGGGGTTGATGACGAGGATTGGAGGGGTGGCCTGAAAGAGGCCAGAATGCCCAGAGGGGCGTGACCCGCAAGGGCCAACTGGAGGGAGCTGTCGCCGAATGAGGTCTTGGCCTCAGCGGGCCCGTGATGGGCATTCGGCAGGTGGAGGGGACACCGAGTCCAGCCTCCGGTTCATGCGCAGTGTATCTGGTGCAGCCCGACTGTCAAGATTTTGGTCTATCCGAGAAAGGGATAGGTCCAGTTGTAAGGCGGTGCGAACGTCTCTTTGATGGTGCGCGGCGATACCCAACGCAACAAATTGAGCACACTGCCTGCCTTGTCATTCGTCCCCGAGGCTCGGGCACCCCCGAAGGGTTGCTGCCCGACGACGGCTCCCGTGGGCTTGTCGTTGATGTAGAAGTTTCCGGCGGCCTGCCTCAGGCCTGCAGTCGCCTCGTTGACGGCGTAGCGGTCCTGAGAAAAGATCGCACCGGTCAGAGCGTACGTGCTGGTCTCGTCGACCAGATTGATGGTCTCCGACCATTTCTCGTCATCGAATACGTAGGCAGAGACGATGGGGCCGAAGATCTCCTCTCGCATCATGCGAGCTTTGGGGTCCTGAAACCGGACGAGCGTTGGCTCGACAAACCAGCCCTCGGACCTGTCCGCCGCTCCCCCGAAGAGGACTTGACCGTCTTGCTTCGCGAGGGCGAGGTACTGGGCGTGCTTCTCGAAGGCCCTCTCGTCAATCACGGGGCCGATAAAGTTTGAGAAGTCGACCACGTTGCCCATCTTCATTTGACCCGCCATTGAGACGCATCGGTCTGCGACCTCGTCCCAGAGCGAGGCGGGGATGTAGATTCGACTGGCAGCAGAGCACTTCTGCCCTTGGAACTCGAAGCCGCCACGCACGATGGCTACCGCGAGCGCTTGGGGATCGGCGCTCGGGTGAGCCAAGATAAAGTCCTTGCCGCCCGTCTCGCCGACAATCCGAGGGTAAGTTCGGTATTGACCAATGCGAGTGCCGATGGTTGACCACATGTGCTGGAAGACGCCAGTGCTCCCCGTGAAGTGAAGACCGGCAAGGTCCGGGTGGCTGAGCGCAACATCACCGACATCGGCACCGTGGCCGGGCAAGAAGTTGATCACCCCCGGAGGCAGGCCGGCCTCTTCCATCAGTTGGTAGCTGGCCCATGCGCTGAGGAGCTGTGTATTGGACGGCTTCCAGAGCACGACGTTGCCCATCAATGCGGGCGCTGTCGGGAGGTTCAGCGCGATGGCTGTGAAGTTGAAGGGAGTGACCGCAAAGATGAATCCTTCGAGCGGACGGTGATCCAGGCGATTCCACATGCCCGCGTTGCTTGCTGGCTGCTGCTCCATGATGTCCTGGGCATATCGAGCATTGAAGCGGAGGAAATCAATGAGCTCGCAGGCGCTGTCGATTTCAGCTTGGTGGCAGGTCTTACCCTGGCCAAGCATCGTCGCTGCATTGAGTCGGTCCCGCCAAGGTCCAGCAAGGAGATCCGCAGCCTTGAGCAGGACCGCAGCCCTGTCTTGCCAGGGCAGTGATGCCCACTCGGCTTGGGCCCGGAGGGCCGATTCGATGGCTCGCTCAACAAGGTCGGGACTCGGCATGTGGGCGCGAGCCAGTACATGGCGGTGATCGCCAGGGTTCGTGATGTCGATGGTCTGACCGGTGTAGATTCTCTCGCCACCTATGACGCAGGGAATCTCGGGTACCTCGCTCAGCTGTCGGCTGATCTCGGCTGAGAGAGAGGCTCTCTCTGGAGACCCAGGGGTGTATCCTCGAACGGGCTCATTGAGGGGGCTCGGTGTGGTGAAGCGACCATCGGTAGCGGACATTTCGGCAGACTCCTGGATGAGGCGTCGCTGGTAACACCTCGACGAGCTACGGGCAGATGATGAATCAGTTGCTGTCCCTCGCAGACCCGCAGGCCGTTGACTCCGGCATCGTGGGTGGCAAGGCGTCTGCCCTGGCTCGCCTTCATCGAGAGAGGGTCCCTGTATTGCCTGGCGTCGTCGTCACCGCGGGTGTTTTCGACGCGGTTTCCGAGGCACACGGGTGGCTTGCACGGGCCCAGAAGGAGGACCCGACGCTGGAGCACGAGGTACTGAAGTCGAGCCTTCCGAGTGACGTATCTGCCGAGCTTGCGAGGGCCACAGCGGCGCTGGGTAGCCTCTTGGTCGTGCGGTCGAGTGCGGTAGGTGAGGATGGTCGAGAGGCGTCGTGGGCGGGGCAGTATGAGACCGTGCTAGGCGTCCGACCAGGGCTCGATGTCGACGCCGCGGTCCTGAGGTGCTGGGCCTCGGCGTTCAGCGAGAGGGCGCGCACCTATCGCGCTTGTGGAACCCGTCCGAGCATGCCCCGGATGGCGGTATTGATTCAGCCTCTTGTCGAGCCGCGCTGCGCGGGCGTTATGTTCACGATCAATCCCTTGTCGGCATAGGCCTCGTGGAGCTGCTGGAGCCCGGCGT
>CAZKOI010000047.1:0-16381 GCA_964554315.1 uncultured Enterobacterales bacterium
CGACGTCATCGCCTGCATCGAGGTCTTCCGATTCGACCATCAGGTCAACCGAAGCGGGCGCACCGCCGATGACCCGCCAAGCCGCCTCAGCGGTTTGGTCCTCGAGCGAGAACGTCACGGTGTAGTCGCCCGCTACGGTCGTGGTGAGCGTTCCCTCGCCGACCTCAACGCCCTCACTCGAGGCCGTGACCTCACCGCCGTCGGTCGACCGGTCATTCCCATAGCTATCCTTGGCGATGAGCAGGTACGCTGCGCTATCGCCGGCAACGACCTCTGTCGGCTCGACATCAATGTCGATGCTCGCGAGCGGACCGGGGCCTACGCTGACCTGGGTGGAGGCCGTCTGCTCCACATCCGCCGAGTCCATCGCCGTCACGGTGAGGGTGTGCGTTCCGGCCACAGTGAGCACGACCACGTCCTCCTCAAGCGCGAGGTCTCCCTCCTGGTCACTGTGAGCCGTATACTCCTCGACCGGTACCGAGCCGTCGCCCGTCTGCCAGGTCACTTCAAGGCTCAGCTCACTGCCCGCCTCCAGCAGGGTGTCACTCGGCTCAAGGGCGAGGATCTCATCCGCGTCAGCATCGGCATCGGCATCGGCGTCAGCATCACCGTCGCTGGTGAGTACACCACCATCGTCGGGCGCCTTGTTGTCCGAAGAACAGCCCGCTGCAGCGAGCACCAATAGCCAAACACCCATCAATCTCATTGCACTTCTCCCGCAACTTCTGTTCTCAACATTACGCAGACTTACGGCGGTGTAAAGCAATCGAATTCCAGTGGATTCAACCACCGTGATGTTGCGGCTTGCACTCAACCTCTGTCTCGCCGTACACTCAGGTCCTGACAAGGAGGGCCCATGAGCCTAATCAGACGTTCTGGCCGAGACAGACGCGGCGCAACCGCCATCGAGTACGGTCTCATCGCCGGCTTGGTCGCCGTTGCCATCATCACTGCATTGAGCCTGCTCGGGGGGTCTCTCGACAACCTCTTCTCCGACGTCGCCAATCAGGTCGACGGGGCCGCTGGACCGTAGGGCGTCCGTCTCCCGGTGCCCCCCCCCGGCCGACCCTGCTCTCGCTGCGTCGGCGGGTGGGCGATTTTACCTCTCGTACCGTCGTAAAACGGCCGGCGGTGCATTAGCGTATCCTGTGGGTGCCGAGAGGTACCCGACCCCGCGCCACAGTCCGCGCCATACCGTGAGGAGATTGAATGGCCCGCTACCCCACCTCCGGCCAACCACGAGCCACCTTGTTTCTTGTGGTCTCGCTCATCGGGGCTGCCGTCGCCGCGCTGGCGGTCGTTCGGGTCCTTCAGTCCGCCGAGGACGAGGTTGAGGCTGCCCGCCGAGGTCCGGATACCGTGCCCGTCGTCATCGCCACCCGGGACCTCGACATGGGCTTGACCATCACCGAGGAGGACGTGACCATCCGGCACCTGCTTCCTGAGATGGTTCCGCCAACCGAGGTGTTCGGGGATCTTGAGACCGTCGTGGGGCGGACACCAAAGGCTCAAATCCTCACGAACGAGCCGGTACGCAAGGAACGCCTTGCGAGCGCCGAGGCGGGAGTCGGACTGAATGCGCTGATTCGGAAGGGCATGCGCGCCATGACCGTTCAGGTCGACGACCAGTCAGGGGTGGGTGGCTTCATCCAGCCGGGCAACTACGTGGATGTCATCGTGACCATCCGCCCCGATGACCAGACCGGCCGCTCCAAGTGGGCAACAGAGACCATCCTCTCTGGAATCCCCGTGCTTACCGTCGCATCAACAACGCCCAAGGAAGCGCCAAAGGACGATGAGGCAAAGCGGCGCACACCGGCTCGTAAGCAGAAGCCATCTGTCACGCTCGAGCTCTCGCCGGAGCAAGCGGAGAAGCTCGCTTTGGCGGTGTCCAAGGGAGACATTCACCTCGTCCTTCGAGGAGACCTCGACATTACCTCGGAGGAGGAGGACGCGAAGACACCGCTCTCCACCTCCGAGCTGATTGGCTACAAAGCCCCGAAACGCGGTCGCCGCACACACCGCGTTGCGGAGATCATCCAGGGCTCAAAGAAAGAGACGGCTCGCTTCGATCGGGCCGGCAATAAGATTGAACGGTGAAGGACCTTCGATGACCACGCTGCGCGCACTCCTCCTCTTGCTGATCTGTACCGTCTCCGTGGCGGATGCCGCCCCGACACCGCCGCGACGCACATCGGATACGCCCGCGGAGTGGCTTGACGTTGGCATGGGACAGTCCTTCATTTTCAAAGAGTCGCGCCCGATCTCACGCGTGTTGGTATCCGACGGAGAGATCGCGGAGGTGAAGCTGTTGGAGGCCGGCCAGTTCCAGATCCGAGGCCTCCAGGTCGGCAGCACCGATCTCTGGGTTTGGTTCCAGGGGCGGGTCAATGCGCCGGTTCATTACCAGCTCACGATCCACAAAGACCTGTCGGACCTCATCCGTCGGGTGGACGAGATTGTGGATGGCGTCCCGCCGAAGGTCTACCCCTTGCGCGAGCGGTTGGTCATCGAGGGGCCCGTGTCCGACATGAACACCCTTGAGCGCCTTGCGAACGTCGCTAGGGTCTACGACGAGGACTTCATCAATCTCATGACCGTCGAGGGTGACCACCAAATCCAGCTCGAGGTGGTCTTCGCAGAGGTCAACCGATCCGCACTGAGGGAGCTGGGATTCAACGCCCTCTTCGGCAATGGTGGTCTCGGTATTGGCCTCGATAGCCCGCTCTCGTCGACCGCGTCGACGATCACTCAGCCGTCTGGGTCGCTCATCAACGGCGGCACCACGCTGGCGCCCTCAGCCCAGTCGTTCCGGCTCCTCGGCGTTGCCGGGGGTCAGGCCAATCTCAGCGCCATCATGAGCGTGCTCGACCAACACAGCATCTCCAAGGTGCTCGCCCAACCTACGCTGGTCGCGCTCTCGGGGCAGCAGGCGGAGTTCTTGGCCGGCGGAGAAGTTCCGATACCGGTGTCCCAGTTCGGCAACAAGGTCACCATCGAGTTCAAGGAATACGGCGTAAAGCTCGTCTTTGTGCCCACGGTCCTCGGCGAGGAGGTGGTCGACATGCGTGTCTATGTTGAGGTGTCCGACGTCGACACCACCAACTCGATCCGACTAACGGGCATCGAGATTCCGAGCTTTATCAGTCGCAAGACCCAGTCTCACCTTCGCCTGAAGAGTGGAAACACCTTCGCGATGGCCGGCATGCTCAACGACTCGACCCGCGCCACCTACGCTCGGGTACCGCTGCTGGGCGACATCCCTATTGTGGGCAGTCTCTTCCGCTACGTTCAGCATCGGAGAGACGAAACGGAGTTGATGATCTTTGTCACTCCCCGGCTCGTCAGGCCGCTTCCCCCCGGCCAGGTTCCAGCGCCACCGGGCGTGACCGAAGACAATAATCCGAACGACTTTGAGCTCTTCCTGATGGGCATGGACCATCGAGCAGAGTCCAAGACTGCCGTGCCGACCGGTCCGGTCGGCCTGGCTCGCTGAGCGCCGCATGCAACACACTCCGACCCGACGAACCTCCGCGACCGTCCTCCTAGTGGGGGTCGATCCCCATGGTGCAGGCCAGATTCGAGAGTGCCTCAGCGGAGAGGCGGCCATCCCCGCGGACATCGCGAACACCTTTGAGGCGAGCCAGGCCGTTCGACGGTATCGCCCTCAGGTGGTGGTCGTGGGCTTCGACAATGATCCCGAAGCGGCCATCGCAGCGGGTTCATCGCTTCAGAGCGAGTACCCCCACTTGGTCCTGATCGCTCACGCCACAGTAGCCCAGCCAGAGCGCATTCGTGCAGCGATGCGGGCGGGCTACCGTGACTTTGTGGTGCTGCCCGAGGACGCCAGCCTCCTCCGTCGTACCGTACGAGAGGCTCCAACCGAGGCCATAGTCGCCACAGACCAAGGACAGGTTGTGGTGATCATCGGCGCGAAGGGCGGCGTAGGCAGCACCTTCCTCACGGTCAACCTCGGTGCCGAGCTGGCGCCCGTCCATCGGGTCTGTGCGGTGGACCTCGACTTCTCCATGGGGGACGTCGCGGGGATGCTTGATATGGATCCTTCGAGCCACATGGCCGACCTTATGAGCAACCTCGGCCGACTCGACGAGCGGATGCTCGCAGGTTCGGTCGGCGTGCATCCAAGCGGGCTGCACATCCTGCCCCAGCCGACGGAGTTGGTAGAGAACGAGATGCTCCGAGGAGAGGATGTCCTTCGCGTGCTGAGCGCTGCTGCGGATGCCTACCAGTACCTCTTGGTGGACTGCGGCGGACGCCTCGACGAGGCCACACGAACCGCGGCTACCGTCGCCGACATCATCTTGCTGGTCTGCTCCCCCGATGTTCCGAGCGTCAAGAACGCTTGGCGACGCCTCCACCTGCTGGAGCGTCAGGGCATCGACCTCGGCAGAGTCAGGCTGATTGTCAATCGGTGGGACCGTAACCCCCCCCTCTCCGCGGCCGACATCGAGTCCAACTTGGGCACTCGAATCGCCGGTACCATCGCCAACGAGCCTTCGCGATGCCAGCACGCGGTCAATGTCGGTGCACTGCTGCGAGACATCGACAAGCGGTGCCAAGCGGCCCGCGATATCTCAAACCTCTTGCCGCTGGTCACGGATGGCGTCGATGCCGTCGAGCCATTGACTCCCGATGGCCCGCTGTCGTGGCTGTTCAAGTGAGCCGAGTGAGCACAACGAATGTCATCACGTCTGATCGATAGGGTTCGAAACGCTCAGCAAAACGCTGAAGGCAGCGGCGATGAAGCCGCCGATTTTGCGCGCATCAAGGCAGAGCTTCACAAAGAAGTCGTCAACAGCCTCGACTTCAAGCAAGTGCAGCAGACGCCGCGGGACGAGGTCAAGGTTCGACTGCGCCGGAGCCTGAGCGAGACCATCAACAGCCGCCAGCTCCCGCTCAATCGGGTCGAGCGCGACCGACTGGTGGATGAGATTCTCGATGAAATCATGGGCCTCGGACCCCTCGAGCCCCTCCTCCAAGACCCGACCATCTCCGACATCCTCATCAATGGCCACCAGACCGTGTTTGTTGAGCGTAACGGTCGACTCGAACCCGCGAACTGCCGGTTCAACTCCGACGCCCACCTCCTGCAGATCATCGACCGCATCGTGAGTCGCGTCGGACGACGAATCGATGAGTCAAACCCGATGGTCGACGCCCGCCTCGCCGACGGCAGCCGCTTCAACGCGATCATTCCCCCTCTCGCGTTGGATGGCCCGATGGTGTCCATTCGTCGCTTCGCTGCTCAGCCCATTACGGCGGAGACGCTGGTCAAGATGGGGTCTGTACCTCGACCGATGCTGGAGCTTCTTCGGGCCGCCGCGCGTGCACGACTCAACGTGCTCGTCAGTGGCGGAACAGGGTCTGGCAAGACCACGCTCCTGAACGCGCTCAGCAGCTTCATTCCCGACGACCAACGCATCGTCACCATCGAGGATGCCGCCGAGTTGAGGCTCCAGCAGCGTCATGTTGTTCGCCTTGAGACACGGCCACCCAACCTCGAGGGAGAGGGTCGCGTGACCGCCGAAGACCTGCTGCGCAACGCACTGCGGATGCGGCCGGATCGTATCGTTGTCGGTGAGATCCGTGGGCGCGAGGCGGTTGACATGCTGCAAGCGATGAACACGGGCCATGAAGGGTCGATGTCAACGGTTCATGCCAACTCCGCGCGCGATGCACTGTCGCGGGTGGAGACCATGGTGGGAATGGGGATGGCGAACACCACCGACCAGCGCGTGAGAGAGGTGATTTCCCGTGCGCTCGACCTCATCGTCCACCTCGACCGACTTCCCGACGGCACCCGCCGATTGATGTCCATCACGGAGGTTCTCGGCATGGAAGGCCAGGTGATCACCACCCAGGACATCTTCACCTTCGAGCAGACCGGGATTGATGAACGTGGGCGTGTCCTCGGCGCCTTCCAAGCGACCGGCGTGCGACCAAAATTCGCCGAGAAGCTTGCGCGATCGGGTATCCAGCTGCCGCCTGAGCTGACGCGCTTTAGGGCGGAGGTGCCGTGAACCCTGCAGCGCTGGGGATTCTGATCACGGTCATCTTCGTGGGCATGTTGCTCGCTGGAAGCTTCGTCTACTGGACGGTCGCTTCACGACGGCAGGCCAGGGCACGCTCCATGGCCAGGAGACTCGGCACGGTCCATGACTCGGAGGGCGGCAGGGCCGACCTCTTCCAGCGCACCACGGCCGACCCCATCGTCGATGCCCTGGGCTTTGTGGGGCGTCACCTCAATGATGTTGCACGGCAGTCGGGGCGTGACCTCACCGCGAGTGCGCTCGCCCTGCGTATGGCCTTGGCGGCCATCAGCGGTGCGCTCGTGCTGGGGACACTGGCCGGAGCAAAGGGGGCCGCGCTTGGCCTCCTTGGGGCATCATTGCCATGGCTAGTGGTGCGCTCGGCCGCGACACAGCGCAACATCCGTCTCAGCGAACAACTGCCGGATGCGCTGGACTTGGTCTCCCGCTCGCTGCAAGCGGGTCACGGGATCACCGATGCGATGCGTCTGGTGGCCGAGGAAATGCCCATGCCCATCGCGCGTGAATTCGGACGGGTGTACGAAGAGAACAACCTGGGCCGTGACCTTCGGGACAGCATGACCGACATGGCGAGCCGAAACCCCCAGAACTTTGACCTCAGAATCGTGGTGAGTGCGACACTGCTGCAGCGCGAAACGGGCGGCAACCTGGTCGAAATCTTCACCAACATCGCCGCGACCATCCGCAGCCGCTTCATCTTCAAGGGCAAGGTTCGCGCGCTGACGGCCGAGGCACGAATGAGCGCCTTCATCCTCGGTGCTCTCCCCTTTCTTGTGGCCGCAGCGCTCATGGTCCTGCGGCCCGACTACCTCACTCCGCTCTTCACCGAACCCGTCGGTCGGACCATGCTCGTTGTGGCTGGACTGCTCTTCAGCAGCGGAGCCGTCTTGATGCGAAGCCTCTCTCAGGTGGAGGCCTGATGCCTGCAGACTGGCTGGCTCCTGCATTGGGTGCGCTGACCTTCGTCTGCGTGGGCGCCGCTGCGCTCGGCTTTCGGTCAGTGATGGGTCCAAACCGGTCGGCCTCGCACCGCGTCGCTCAGATCACCCGCTCCGGAGGAACACGACGGGGCGCCGACCCCCTCATCGAGGACACGGCGAGCCAGACACGCACCTTCCAGATCTCCACCATCGCTGCACCCGCGTCTGCGGAAGAGCGAAGCTTGCTGAGAGACAAGCTGGTGCAAGGCGGATTTCGCTCGAAGCACAACTTGGAGCAGTACCTCACGCTTCGCGTGGCCTCGGCGCTTGTCCCTCCCCTGGTGGCGACACCGCTGGTCGTGGGCATGGATCTCCCGGCCATTCTCGTGGTCCTACTCAGCGCCGCGGCCCTCGGGTACTACCTCCCGGCGGTTGGTCTAGACTGGGCCGTTCGAAAGCGGCAATCATCGCTGCTGCGCCCTTTCCCTGATGCTCTCGATCTCCTGGTGTGCTGTGTGGAGGCCGGGCTTGGTCTAGACGCCGCCTTCCGGCGCGTCGCCGAGGAAGTGGAGCCCGCCGCCCCCGAGCTCAGCCAAGAGCTCCAACAGGTCAACCACGAGATCGCCGCGGGGGTGCCTCGAGCCGATGCGCTCAAGCGCCTGGATAGCCGAACCGGAATAAACGAGATGGGGTCGCTGGTCAGTGTGCTGGTCCAGGCGGACCGATTCGGCACCAGCGTCGCGAAAGCGCTCCGAATTCATGCCGAGTTGGTGCGCAAGAAGCGAATGCTAGCGGCGGAAGAACAAGCCTCCCAGATCTCCCCCAAGTTGACCGTCGTCATGATTCTGTTCATCCTCCCAACGCTCATGGTCGTTCTCGTAGGTCCAGCCATCATCAACATCGGGCGAAACCTGTGGCCGACCCTCCAAGGGGGTGGCATGTGAGGTTCCTGCTCCTGGTCGCACTCGCAAACGCTTGCTCGAGTCCACGCAGCAAGGCTGGCATCGAAGATACGCCCAGCTGGGCCACGAAGTCCGGACGGGTTGAGGCCAAGATCGAGCTGGCGGAAGCCTTGGTCATCAACGGGACCCCGGAGGCTGCGCTGCAGATGATCAGTCAGATGGTGGAGGCTGGCGTACAGCACCCAGACCTCTACGTGCTCCAGGGTCGGGCCCTCACCGACATGGGTCTGATGGATGAGGCTGAGCGTGCGCTCTCTATGGCCACTCGACGCGCACCGGCCCACGCCGAAGCACAGAATCGTCTCGGCATCCTCTACATGGATCAGCAGCGTACGGAGGAGGCAATCAAGCGCTTTCGACTCGCCGCTCGGGCGGCTACGAAGGACGCCGAAGTCCACAACAACTACGGCTTTGCCCTCATGGCTGCGGGTCGGCACGAGGAAGCCGTCGAGGTGCTCCGGACAGCCCTCATGCTTGATGGCTCCCAAGATCGCACGCGTAATAACTTGGGCTTTGCGCTCGCCGTTACCGGCCAGGATAAGGCCGCGTGGCGCGTCTTGCGCTCCTCGACTAGCGAGAGCAACGCAAGGTACAACCTCGCGCTGGCGCAAGAGGTTCGGGGGGACCTAGAAGCAGCGATTGCCTCCTATCGTAGCGCCCTTGAATCCGACCCGTCGCTCGACGCAGCGGTTGAAGCTCTTTCCAGGCTCGCCCCCCCCAGTGTAGACTCTCCGCAAGAGGAACCCTGAAATGCGCTTGTTTTTTCTCGCGGGCCTTGTCGCCGGCTGCACCTATCCGAAGCACCTCCAGTACGATCACGGCCGGGCATCCGCTCAGGCCTTTTCGGCTCAGGGAAACCGCACTCGCATCGGGGTCGAAGACCACGCCTACCCCATTCAGGGCACAGAGGCGTGGGAGATCCGAGCACGGGTCTTAGAGAACGCCACCAACCAAGAATCCGGTAAGGCCGAGTTCGTGCAAGAAACGGGGGTTGACTAGCCTCCGCCGTCAGGCGCGTCCTGAAGCATCATGGTGAACGACCCTTGGAGCAAGGGAGGGGCGGGAAGCAGCCCCACGATGGGGTCGTAGTCCACGGATACCGTCGTCGTGAGTACCGCAGCGTCGCCGGCACTCTCAATCACGGACTTGACCACACAGCCGCCCCCCGTGCAGGCGACACCCAGGCCGTCGAGAACCGCCCGTGTATGGGCCTCGGCACGCGCTCCGGGACCTGCGGCGTCACTCCGCGGGACTGAGACACCAATGCGTGTGCCGTCACGCAGGGCATGAACCACGTTGGAGAGCTGAAAGAGGAACCAGCCGTACTCTAGAATTCCCGCGAGAACAGCCATGACCACCGGCAGCGTCAGCGCAAACTCAAGGGCACTCGCGCCTCGACGCCTCATCATCGCTGGATCTCGAACATGACCACCGACCGTGCGCCGAGGCGCTCAGGATGTGGAATGAGACCAATGATGGGCTCGTAGGAGATGTCGAGGGTGCAGTCCATCGTCTCGTAGGGGGACTCCCCCGTGATCTTGACCGTCACTCCGCATCGTTCTTCGGCTCCTCGACAGTCGATGCTGTAACCGCCCAAGAACTCTGTCATTCGGGCCTGGGCCACCTCCGTCGGAGAGGGCACCTCGCCAAAAGGAATCACCGCACCTGCGCGGCACCCATCCCGAACCGCATGAATCACAGTGGAGCGCACGAAGAACATCCACCCAAACTCCATGATGGCTGTCACAAGGGCCACAAAGAGGGGGATGGTGAGGGCAAACTCAATGGCATTGCCGCCACGGCGGTCGAGTCTCTTCATTGCACGATACTGATGGGGATAGACGCCGCAATCTCCGCCAAGATTGATGGCAGGTCCGCAGCGTTAGGGGTCTCGTAGAAAGTGCCGTAGCCTCGAGTCAGGGACTCAAGGTAGGCAGACTGCTCTTCATTGAAGGTCTCATTAAAGCTCACGCTAAAGATTGAGACGGCATTCTCCGCCGCAAGGTTGGCAGCCGCAATCCCTTGAGCCGCGACCTCTTCATCACAGGGCGTTCCCTCGGGCACGCACTGCGGCTTGCCGTCGCTCACGAGCACGATCGTCTTAAGCGCCGTCGCCTCGGTTCGCCCAGGATCGGTCAACTCCTCGACCGCTAGCGCGAGGCCCGACCCTTGATTGGTTCCCGAGTCGGCATACCATGCCCCCGTCGCACCCTCGTTGCAGGAGATCATGTCGGGGGCATCATGGAAGTACTCGGCCCACGGCGGCGTGGTGTAGGGCCAGTAGTTCCGGTTGCACCAGTCTAGCGTCTCCCACTGCGCTCTGATTGCATCGTAGTTGGGCTGTACCCGTTGAAGCGATGTCCAGACCTCCGCCGCGCCCACAAATGTGACCATGCCGATGCGGTCCGCAGGAAAACCATTCTCGCTGACGAAGTCGAGGAGGGTGAGATCGGCGAGCCGCCCCTGATCGATCTCATCTCTGAAGGACGACGTGACGTCCTGAACGATGAGCATCTCTCGGGACCGGAGTGCGCCAACCGAGCTGCCGTTTGAGCGTGCATCGGCCTCGCTCACGCCGAACACCTTGGCGAGCATGAGCGGCACGGAGCCACCGGGAGCGTCCGCCTCCCGTCGAACGGTGACCTCGACCGCGTTCACATACTCGGCATCGGGGTCAAAGGTATGGGACGGGAAGTCCCAGCCGCCGAAGGTCACGTCACCCATCGGATCGATGACGGCATAGTCTCCAGCGATGCGGTTGAGGTTGACGATCTGAACCGCTCGAGCCCTCGCCGCTTCCTCGTTTCGCGTGGTCCTGAACTCCGTGAGCGCTGCGTGAGCACCCGCGTCCGCTGCATTCTGCGCCTGTAGACGTGAGAGCCTCAGGTAGGACAAGTCGATGGCGAGAGCAGCAAACCCCAGGAGCACAATCATCAGCAGCGCCACCATGATGGCGTAGCTTCCTCGGCGATGATGGCGGGGGGCGACCATGCGACAAGAATACCAGCGGTCCCGAGCTCGCGGTGTCATTCTCCATCCTCCGCCGCGGTTCGAGCCAGCCAGGTTAGCGCACCCGCGCCGATCGCCATGATCACGAGCTGCTGGACCCGAACCACCACCGCGACCGCGAGCGCATCGGGAAGCGCCAGCCCCGCCGTCGTGGTCAGGAGGGTCAGGAAGATGGCATCCCAGCCGACCTGAGAGCCGGGCAGCGCAAACATCACCACCACCGCAGCCGTGGTCGTGGCGTAGGTGAAGAGCAATCCGCTCAGCGACGGTTCGGACCCGAGCGACCATGCAGCAATGAGGATGCCCAAGTAGACCGATCCGTGAGCGCCGATGGACCAAAGAATGCAGCGAATATAGGCCCAGGGCCCCTGCGTGCGAAGGCTAATCAAGCCCGCTGCGGCCTCGTGAACCGTCTCATCAAGGCGGCGAGTGAGCCTCACCTTGGCGATGGTCTTGGACGATACGGCGACCATCCACTCTGGGCGCCAAACCACCGCCGTGAGTCCGATCGCAAGCAAAGCGACCAGTGCTGCAGTCAGGTCGATGGCGTGCCGATAAGTCTCCGGAACTGGGGGTCGTGCGAGCCCAAAGCACACCGCAGCGGCACTCGCCGCGACCACCATCCCGATGATTCGAGCCCCCATCCCCGCCGCGAGTGACATACCCAGCGACACCCGATAGCGCCGGTGCGCAAACCAGGCCGCGCCGAACTCGCCGACCGGTCCGGGCAGCGCGCTGTTCAACAACAGGCCGGCGCACAGTATGGCGGCAAGGCCAAGTCCAGGTGGACGAGGTTCCGAAATCAAGAGGGCTCGCCAGCGGTGCCCGAGAAACACAAACGCTGTGCTCATGATGGCCATGCTGAGCAACATGGGCCAGAGGTTGGTCCGTGTAATAATCTTCTCAATAGCCGCGCCGTCTATCGCGGACCGTCCCACTGCCAGGGTGACCAGCACAATGACCACGAGGCCCACGAGCCCCGATGCGATTCCAAGCCGCAGCATGCGGGCAGTGTCTGGATTCTTAAAGTCTGTCTCGGCCACGAGCTTAGTGTATGCCACGGAAGCAACGAATCCCATTCGGATCGCGCCTGCGGCTTAATCGAAACGCCGACATGCACCGCTGTGAGGGTTGCCGACCGTGCCGATACACGCTCGGCCGAGTGTCGTCGTGCATGATGAGTGCGGGCAGGCTAGCGAAGAAGCGTTAGAGAACCCGCGAACACCGCACAGGAGCGACCCGATGTCACCCATCTTCTTGGCCGTCACCCTTACCGCTTGTGGTCCAAAGGACACGCCACCCGTGGCCGCCCCTGAGGCCCCGCCACCTGTGGAGGCCCCCGAGCCCGTGGCCGTGGAGGAAGAGCCTCCACCTCCGCCCCCAGAGGTGAAGAACGCAGACTTGAACGTGACCATCGCTACGGCGAGTGGTGCCAGCATATCGGGCCACGTGAAGCGCATCGAGCGCGGCGAGGACACGTACGGCGAGAGCTGGACCACTGAAGACAAGGCCATGGCCTTCTACGTCGAAGGAAATGGCGAGTACAAGAAGATCAAGTGGAGCGACGTCAAGCGGGTCACCATTTCCATTCCAAACACCAAGGACTTCGACTGCCTCTATAGCTCCGAGTACAGCCCGTGGATGTACGAATGCAGCCTCAAGCTCAAGGCCAGTGTGACCACCAAGGATGGCAAGACCTATGCCGCCGACTCCGGACACCGCTGGAAGTTCGTCACCGACGATGACCAGGAGCACACCTTCTGGCTGAAGAAGCATTACGCCCGCAAGCAAGACGACAAGGTCGTGGGTCTCGATGTGGTGAACCCCGAGAATTACGACCTGTACAAGGAACTGCAGGATGAGCTGCGCGGACAGATCAAGACCGATCTGTTCAAGTCCATCTCGTTTCAGTAGACCGTGAGCGCCACAAAGCCCAACCTCATCGTCCGCTTTCGCAAGTGGGTGGTTGTGGCGATTGCCGTCGGCGCACTCCTGTACCTCGGAGGCGCTGTCGCCGCTGACATCGGTCGAGTGGGCGCATCGCTGGAGCAGTTTGACTGGTGGATCCTAGTGCCTGTCTGTGGGCTCACGCTGCTCAACTATGCGCTTCGATTCGTGAAGTGGCACTACCTGCTTAGGCGCCTGGGCGTCGAGATGCCGCTTGGCAAGGATGCATGGAACTTTGCCTCGGGTCTGGCGATGGTCATCTCTCCGGGAAAGGCCGGCGAGCTCCTCAAGCCCTACGTGGTTCGTGAGGTCACGGGCGCCCCCATGGCGAAGACGATTCCGGCATTGGTCACCGAGCGACTGACCGATGGCATCGCCATGCTCATACTCGCCGGCATAAGCGTCGGCGCATACGCCGCTGACAAGATCCACTATCTGACGATTCCTGCCGCCCTCATCGGCGGTGGCCTACTGGTTCTTGCCCACGAAGGCTTGAGCCTCTGGACCGTTCGCACAATCTCTCGCATTCCCGGGCTCCGCGGGATGGCGGCCAAGATGGAAGAGATGCTGCTCGCGCTTCGACGCTGTGTCGCGCCCTGGCCCTTGTTTCTCACCATCGTGCTGAGCGTCGTGGCGTGGGGTGCGGAGTGCTATGGCTACCAGCTGGTCTTCCAGGGTCTCGGCTACCCCGATGTCAGCCTGGATGTCTGTGTCTTCTTGTATGCCTTCGCCACCGTCGCAGGCGGGGCGATGCCGGGCGGCTTGGGCGTGGCCGATGGCGTCCTGGCTGGCGGAGCCGTCACGATCATCGAGGGCATCACCCAGCCTGTGAGTGTCGCCGCAGCCATCCTCATCCGCGTGTGCACCCTGTGGATCGGTGTCGCCATCGGTGCTGTCGCTCTGTTGGGCGTGTCATCCATGCTGGGAGGCATTTCTCTGGGTGACGACACCCGCGAGTCCTAGGTCGTGAGAGACCACTGGCTTGAGGCCTACGGCCGCTGGGTCGTCGCCCAGCGGATGACGCTCACCGCGATCATCATGGGCCTCAACATGCTCGCGGCCTGGGCCATTTTCGAGCGTCTTCAGACGGATACGGTGGTGGACTTCACGCCCCAAGCGATGTTCATGGGCGAGGGTGGCGTATGGGAGCGACTTCAGTCCTACGAAGACGAATTTGGGGCTGAGGACAACACCCTTATCGCCATGATGGTGGGCGACTTCAGCGCCCCCGAGGGACTCAAGTGGATTCGTGCAGTGCATGCAGCCGTCGAGGACACGCCCGGTGTCGTCGCTACTCGGTCGGTCGCCAATGCCTCGATTGCGGTCGCCGATGAGGCCGGGCTAATCGCAGTCCAGGATGCTGTAGATGACGACAGCATCCTGGCGCGAGCGGCTCAAGACCCCTTCATCGCCCCGGTGTTGATCGCCCCCGACCTTACCGCTGCAACAGTCCAGGTTGACCTCGACGAGGATCTGCAGCAAATCAGCGACCTCAGCCCAGTCGTTCACGAGGTCACGTCAAGGCTCAAATCCGTCAAGCCACCCCGTGGCTTCGAGCTGCACGTCACCGGTGTTCCGTTTGTCCGTACCGAGGTGGTTGACATGATGGTCGAGGACGAGTTGACCTTCATGCCGCTGGTGACACTGGTCTTCCTGGTCACCATCTTGGTCCTTCTCCGACGGGTCTGGTTGGGGCTGGCACCCCTCATCGGCGTGCTCTTTGCGACGATACAGACGGTCGGTCTGCTCATGAGCCAGGGCGCCGTATTCAATATCCTCTCTATTCTTGCCCCAACGCTCATCCTCGTGATCGGCGTGGCAGACGGAATCCACTTGGTCAACCGCTACCGGGAGGAATTGGCCCGAGACGGGGACAAGAGTGCAGCGATGGGGCGCACCACGCGGCACATGTCGCTCCCGTGCTTCTTGACGACCTTCACCACAGCGGCAGGCTTTGCGTCGCTCATGGTGGCGGACACGGTGGTGATACGCGACTTCGGACAGCAGGTGGCCATCGGAGTCCTCATCACCTTTGTGGCCGTGATGCTGGTCGTTCCCACCCTATTGGCATGGATTCCAGTGGCTCGCGTGGGAAACCCTGGCCGCGTCGCCGAGACCCCTTACTACGGTCGGCTGGCCGATGTTGTGCTCGCTCATCCTCGTCGGATCCTCGCGATCACCCTTACCCTCACCTTGTTTGTGGGATGGCTGGGTCGAGATGTGAGGACCAACTCCGGCATCCTCGAGATGTACCACGAGGACCACCCCACTTGGTCGGCAGTGGTGACCACCCAAGAGAAGTCCGGAGGGGTCATCCCCATCTTCATCCACCTGGCAGGCGAGCCGGGTCAGATGCTTGAGCCGGAGGTCCTCCGAGGGATAGGAGCGCTAGAGCGCCATCTCAGCGACCTCCCGATGGTCGGCTTCACCACCTCTCCGGCATCATGGATTGCACACCTCCACCACATCCTCACGGGCGAGAGAGGTTGGCCCGACAGCCGTGAGGCCGCAGCACAAGAACTGTTGCTCGCGGAGATGAGCGGGGACCTCCCGATCGGATCAATCCTCTCTAGTGACCGAGGACGAGCCCGAATCCTCGCGCTGACCACCGACGCAGGCGGCCGAGAATTCCTGCGCGCGCGCGCTGAGCTCGAGGCGACCGCGAGGACCCTCTTCGCGGGGACGGGGATCGTTGCGGAGGTAACAGGGGACGGCATGCTGGCAGCGGACGGGGTCGACAAGCTGATCACGGACCTGCTGAAGTCACTGGTCCTGATGCTCGGTGTCATCCTGGCCACGATGATGGTCCTGCTCCGAGACGTCCGTCAGACGCTTGTCGCGACCCTGCCCAACCTGGTGCCTCTCGTCTTTATCTTGGGCACGCTTGGCATCATCGGCGCCGACCTTCAGACCAGCAACATTGTTTCCTTCACCATCGCGGTCGGACTCGCAGTGGACGATACGATCCACTTCATCATGCGCTATCGGGAGGAGCGTCGTAGCGGCGTCGGGGTCGACGAAGCCATTCGCCGAACCTTCCGAGGTGCAGGTCACGCGATCGTCCTCACAAGCATTCTGCTGATCTTGGGCTTCGGCGTGCTGACCTTTAGCCAATTGACCTCGACCTACTTCTTTGGCCTGCTCGCCTGCGTCACCATGACTGCTGCGCTGCTGGGCGATCTTATGATCCTGCCCGCCCTCCTCAAGCTCACCGAGCACACTTCAGCACAGAAATGTCGCCCAACGCCTCCACAAAAGGGATGACGACAACCAACCACCACATCTAGAATGGCCTCCGGAGGTCACCATGCGTACTCACATCATTGCGTCGCTGCTCGCTGCAGCCTGCACCCCGAGCTGGGATGATGGCACGAAGGAATCGGCCATCGATCAGGACACTGTCGGCCTCGACGACACCGGAGACTCGTCCGCCGACGCAGACGCCGATGCCGACGCCGATGCCGACGCCGAC
>CAZKOI010000048.1:0-16369 GCA_964554315.1 uncultured Enterobacterales bacterium
GAACATGCTCCGGATCGACATGTCCGACTCGGTGGAGAAGCACTCCGTGGCCCGACTCATCGGGGCTCCTCCGGGCTACATCGGGTACGACGAAGGGGGGCAACTCACCGAGGCCATCAAGCGTCGTCCGTACTCCGTCGTCCTTCTGGACGAGATCGAGAAGGCTCACCCGGATGTCTTCAACATTCTGCTGCAGCTTCTGGACGACGGGAGAATCACGGACTCCAAAGGCCGAACCGTCGACTGCAAGAACACTGTGTTGATCATGACCAGCAACATCGGCGCCCGGAAGATCATGGAGGCCGCGGGAGACAGAGAGAAGGCCAAGTCTGCGGTCATGGATGAGCTAAAGCGGACGGTGAAGCCAGAGTTCCTGAATCGTATCGACGACGTGATTGTCTTCGACGCGCTCACCCGCGACAACATGAACCACATCTTCGACATCCAGCTCAAGCGGGTGAAGCGCCTCCTGGCCGACCGCTTCCTTGAGATAGAGGTCAGCAATGCGGCCAAACAGTCCCTCTGTGACGCAGGCTTTGATCCAGCCTTCGGTGCGCGCCCCCTGAAGCGTGCCATACAGCAATACCTCCTCAATCCGATGTCACGCGCCATCGTCTCCGGCGGCTATGGACCCGGCGACACGGTCCGCGTCGATGTGGAGGGACAGGGCGAGGACAGCCTGATCACCTTCGAGCGAATTCCGGCACCGGAAGAAGAAGAAGGCGGCGAGCAACAGGCCGGTCCCCACGGGTCACCGAAGGCGCTCCCGCCGCCGGCCTGAGCATGGACCACGCCCTCGCACGAGCAGAGATGGTCGCCAACCAGCTCGTGCCACGCGGGATCACCGACCCAGCCGTGCTGGAAGCGGTCGCGACCGTTGAGCGTCACCGCTTCATCCCGGCGTCCAACCGGGACCTCAGCTACCGTGATGGCCCGGTTGCGATCGGATCGGGTCAGACCATCTCCCAGCCCTACCTCGTCGCGTTGATGTCGCAGACGCTGCTCGTGAAATCGGGCATGAACGTCCTCGAGATCGGGAGCGGCTCCGGCTACCAGGCGGCTATCCTCGCCGCGCTCGGGGCCGATGTCTGCAGCATCGAGATCAGGCCACCGCTGGTGGAACTCAGCCGACAGAACCTAGCGGAAACCCAGACGCGCTCGGTCACTGTTGAGATGGCAGACGGCCATCACGGCTGGCCCCGGCGCGCGCCGTTCGACAGAGTCATCGTCACGGCCGCACCGGAGACGATCCCCTCTGACCTTCTCGATCAGCTCAGACCCGGGGGGCGTATGGTCATCCCTGTCGGCCCGCGACATCGCCAACGCCTGCTCCTGGTCGAGAAGGCTCTGGACGGCAAGACCCGGACCACCGACCTTCTGGATGTGCTGTTTGTCCCGATGACCCCTAAGGGCTGAGGACTCCTACAGATCAATGGGGTCGGCATCGACCCGGACGACCTTCTTGGCGTCAGCATCCGTGTTCTGCTTGATGGTGTCCTTGAACCACTTGCGCATCGCCTCTTTCTCAGCGAATGGCGCCTCTGGAACCAACACCTTTAGCTCACCCTCCCCCTTGCATCGCTCGGCCAGGTTGAGGTCCCAGACCCCCTCGATGCTGGTGCGAATCTTGTCCTCGAGCTGGTCTGGCCAGGTCTGGCCGGGGTCGATGGCTTCGGCAACGTGGTAGCGCTGCTGACGCTTGCCGTTCTTGCAGGTTGCGTTCTCAAACACGACTGTTCCGTACAAGAGGCTCCCGCCCTCCTGGAGCATGTCCCGGTAACGAACGGCCGCGAGCGAATCGGAGCCCGCTTCGTCGAGGAGGACCGTGAGGGTTGTGCGCGCCTTCTCAACGGCTTTGGGCTGAAGCTCGGGGGCCAAGTCTCGGACCGCGGAGGCAGCCATGCCGGCAATCTGGGCGTTCAGACCACTGACGGTTCCCGCCTGCGCCGCGTCCGCGAAGGCGCCGACGAGGTTGATCTGCATCTCGAGGTCCTCTTCCGCCTTCACCAGCTCTGTCAGCTTCGGCAGCGCGCCATCTCCGACGTTCACCGCGTAGGCCTCTACCACCCCGAAGAACCCGCTTCGGTCATCGCCCGCACCCGCGTCCACCCGCGCTGCCAGCAACCCCGTCGTGCTTGGCGAGCGACACTCGGTCAGCGCACGGTACCAACGGTCGGCCCAGAACTGGTCACCCAGCTTCGCCTCGGCTTGAACGAGAAAGCTCTGGACCGCCTCGCTCTCTTGGCAGCGCTTGCCATAGGCTCGAATGGCGCGCGACTGGTCATCTCGCTGAAGTCCCTCCATCCAGCTCATGACCACAGCACTAGACCCCACCTCCATCGCAGAGATGGCGGCCTCGAAGCCATCCGTCTCACCGATGAGATTCGGCACCACCTTAGGGGCGAGCTTCTTGGCGACGCCCCCGTCGCAGGCCGCGAGGCGGACAAAGGCTGGAGCGGCGTCGTGTGGCCCCATCGAGAGGATTTCCTTGCTCAGGGCAGGTACGTCACAGTCTTGGGCAAACACTGAGGTCGTGAACAGAAGAGTGAACAACATAGGGCCTCCTACAGCGCCCATGGCTAACACGCTGAAACTCCTTGCAAGGCGTTTACTGTTCAGGATTGCGCTTCACTCCATCCAGTGCAATTGTGGAACAGCGTCGGAGGAGCAATGGCTCACTGGATACCCCTCTTCATCTTGGGATTAACAGCAACAGGGTGCAGCCCGGACTACGGCGTCGAGATCGACGGCAAGGGGCTGACCACAGAGGTCGTCGGAGAAAACACTGACGACGAGGCCGAGGTCGCGCTCGACGATACAGGTGGCGACGTGGAGGATGCCGTCGACCCAGAGGTTGCCGAAGCCTTCGAGGACGCGATCATTCGCATTGTGTACCCGCCATCGGGTGAGTTCTTGCCGTACGGTGAATCGCACACCTACGAGGCCATCATTCAGAGTCCTGACGGAGAGGTTCTCGATTTCGCAGAGGTGCAGTGGACCTCGGATGCCGATCCCGAGTGGGTCCCCTACGGCAGCGTGTTTGACTCGGACACCATCGATGTCGGCACCCACAACATCACCGCAGAGGCGACCCTGCCTGACGGCTCCCGTGTCGCCCACACCGTCGGCGGCGTCTTGGTTCAGCATGAGAATGCGGGAACCTACGTCGGCGACATGATCATCGAGCTGGACATGGAGTATGGCGGCACTCCGGTAGGCACATCCTGCATTGGTGCGGCCATCATCATCATCGACGCATACGGCGAGGTCGCTGAGGGTGACTCGGCCTGCACGCTCGACGTCTTGGGCTACTTCAGCATGGAGATCAGTCACTCCTTCGAGTACGACATTGACGGCGAAGCGGTGGACGGAAATGCCTTCGTCAACATCCCCTATCTCGGCTTCGGCCTCCCCTTCAGCTCCGCGGGATCGCTAGCCTCTGGCGACCTACTCACCGAGTGGGAAGGAAGCTTCGGTGGGTACATCGACCTCGGCGGCACGCTTGAGGTCGCTCGCCTCACCCGCGAAATCACCCTCCCCTGAGCCCCGACCACTGCATGATGACGCTATGGGTCGCGCTTTTGACGGGATGTCTGTTCACCCCAAAGGTCGTTCGGCTTGAGAACCAGCTCCTCAAGAAAGAGAACGCCGATCTTCAGGCGCAGCTCGCCGGGTGCGCGGGCTCCGCTCCCCCCTCCGACTATCTACGTACGGTGGACATGGCGGGGGTCGTGAAGTTCCTTCAGGAGGCCGGCTACTCCGACATCGAGCACATCTCGGACCAGGTCGTCTCCATCCCCGTCCGGGGAGAGCACACTTCATTCAAGGTAAACATTCAGCACTTTGAGAGGGAGAGCGTACTGTTCATGGTCGCCGCAGGGTACATGGAGCTCGAGGCAGCGACATCATCCAACAATATGGTCCTGCTCCTCACCCAGCTTGCGGCAATGAACTACGAGTTGCTCATCGGGAAGTTTCAGCTCAACCCAACATCTGGCGCGATTACCCTGAGCGCTGAGATAAACCTCGATGATGGCATGGGCTTTCAGACCTTCCAGTCCGTGCTCGGTCACCTGATCCAGACCGCAGACGCACAGTACCCTTCGCTCAGGAGCGCAGCCCAAGGTCTCGGACTGTAGGCCGAACAATGCCCCTCCACTCAAGGGTAGGGTGCACCGCTCCAGAAAAGCCACCCGTTGCGAAGCCACGATCGCCTCACCGACAGGCCGTGGACCGAGCTGGCTAGGTGCTCCGCAGCCGCGACAAAGTGCTGCCGAACACCAAACGCGGCGCGATCTCGCGTGCGCTGAGCGGCGTCATCCCACGCGGTGAAGAAGTCATAGATGGACTCGCCAGGAACCACCCTGTGTATCAAATGCTTCGGGAGCACGGCCTGAAAGTCTCGGGGTGAGAACCGCTCTCCGAAGTGCGTGGCAAACAGGAGCCCCTCCGACCGGACAAGCCCGTCCCACCGACGAAGAATAGCAACGACCATTGTTCGCCCGGGCGGATCACAGGTCCCCTCTGCGAGAAGGCCCCCCTCGTCGAGCTGAGCTATCAGCTGCCGATGGGCTGCAACCGCGGCGCTCTCCTCGTACTGACGAAGAACATTGAGCGCCCTAAGAAGTCGAACACGCTCTCCTGCCTCTAGGGGAAGGTTGAAGTCCCCCCGTCGAAAGACCAAGCCCGGTTGAGCCTGAGCATGCGCCACCAACACCCGCTCCTGGTCACGCTCAACACCGATCACCTGGACGTTCGGATTCTGCATCCTGAGGCGCTCAAACCACTCGATGGTGGTGACTGGCGCGCGTCCGTAGCCCAAGTCAACAACGGTGGGGTTACCTCCTGAGAGGAGGCCAGGATCGAAGGCTGAGAGAAACTGATCAAGACGCCGTAGCCGCTGAGGCGCCGTCTTGCCGCGAGTCTCGTGGGCGTCAGGACCCACTGCACGATCTTTCCAGCGAGGGGTCAAGCCATGCTCCAAGTTAGGGGCTCATGAGGGTTCCTGAGCGCCTCTATAGCACCCCCGAGGGCTTGTCCTCGGATCAGTCGTCCCGTGTGCGCTTCGGTCGCCGCTGTGTCCTCGGCATCACGACGGTGGAGTCGGGATCTTCCGCTTCCAGCCTGGCCTGGAGTGCGCTGAGATCAAAGACTTCCGTGGCGCCATCGGTTCCTGTCGCCGGGGTTGTTCGGTCGATGACGGAGGTCGCGTCGTCGCCGGCCTCGAGGCGATCAAGAAGTGCGTCGCGGTCCAGCATCGACGTCGCAGCCTGGTCAACCTCGGGCACCGCGGATGGGTCAGGCACGGAGGGGGGAGCAGGCGCGTTGGCCATTCGCTCGGCCTGAAGCTTCGCGAGAAGGGAGTCGACTCCCTTCGGCTTCTGGCCATACGCGGCCGGGACCAACGGGGGAGGAGGAGGCTCCGGAATTCGAACCAGGCGCTCAATGGCCATTTGAGTTCGCTCCACCCAGTTCTGGAAGTCTGCGACCCGCTCGACAGCCGCCTCCTCTCGCTTACGTGCGGCGTCAATCTCTGCCTGCAAGACAACGAAGCGACCGCCCTGACTGCTGAGCCTTCGAGTCCTCACCTCGACGTCTCCCTTCAGACCGCCGATCGACAATTCTGCCCCCCGGCACGCCGTCTCTGACTGTGCGACCTTGAGCGAGAGGGTGCCCAGATGGAGCCTTTGCTCCTGGTTGACCTGGCGCCGCTTCGCCATTTCAGTGCCGAGGCTCGCCACATGGCCTCTCGCTTTGAGCAAGCCCGATCGCAGCGATTCTAGCTTGCCATCGACCCGGACCTCTGCGACGACGAGCCCTGCGCGGTCTTCAGTTGCTTCTTCAACACGCTCACGCAAGCCAGCGATCCCAGCCTGTTTCTCCGCGATCTGCTGTCGAAGACGCTCTTGCACCGCTCGGCGTGCCGCCTGCGCCTTCTCGGTCGCCCGCGTTGTCTTCAGTTCGTGGCGGTCGATGGCGGCGCGCGTATGCTCGATGGACACTTGGAGGTCTTCGATTTCTTTCGCAAGGCTCGAGGCACGCTCTTGGCCACGAACGATGTCTCTTGCCAGGCGCTCCTGCTGCCCGCTGGCGAAGTTCTGCTCTTTGATGAGGTCATCGGCAGTGCGCTGCACGACTCGGAGGTGCTGGTGGGCCTCCTCGAGCCGCAAGGCGTTGTTGCGGAGCATCCCCCGAGCCGCCTCGACGACCTTGCGATCATTCGCCTTTCGCTCGACCTCCTGCGCGCGCGCTTGGATGCATTTTCGCAGTTTCGCCTGCGCGTCGTTCAGCGCAAGCTCCCCTTCCGAGCACTCGCGAGTCTTCTCTACGAGGGCTTTTGACAGCTCCAATGACGCGGCCTTGAGCGGCGCGATCGCCATCCGATCAGCCTCAAGCTGGCTCGAAGAAACCCCCAGACGCTTTCGCACCGTACGAAGGCGTTCAGCCGTCTCGGCTGCGATGGCCTCTCGCCCTCGGGCAAGGTCACGCACGACCTCGTCGAGCCGCCGGCGAGTGGAACCGATCTCATCCGTGAGCTCGGCCACCACCTCATCCGCTCCTGCCTGCCGATCCTCCAGATCATCGACTCGATACTGGCGCTTGCGGAGCTTGGCACGGCTCGACTCGATCTCAGCCTTGGCCGCCTGGTAGGCCTTCCGCATTTGCTTAAGCGCTCTTCCCTCCTCTTCGATGTCCTGGACCCTTTGCGCCAGCAGCTCGGCGGTCGCTTCTTGTGAAGCGGCCCTTCCTTGCCGTCCACGCGCTGCTGCGCGGCGCTCCTTCCTGAGCGCGGCGAGCTGGTCCCTGGCCTGATCAAGTGCCTCGCTTGCACCTTCAAATTGCCTCTCGAGCTTCGCCGCCACGGGCGTCGCCTCGACCTGCGCCGCTGCACGCAGCTGACGTCGTCGCTTGAGAATATCTCGGGCCCATCGAAGCTGTTCTCGAACAGCAGACACGTGGTCTGCGCACGCCACCTCCAGCGCCGACGCGGCCGACCCTGGCCCCGATGAGACGGCCTCCTGCGCTTGGGCGCGGCGAGCCTCTGCGGTGGCGAGAGAACGAGCAGCGCTGTCCAATGCTCGGCGAGCGTCGCTCTCTCGAGCCTTCTCATCGTCTCGCTCACCGCGGTATCCCGACCGTGCTTCTTGCAGCCGCTTCAACTCGTTGACTGCGACGGCAAGCGCATCCGTTAGCGTCTGGGTGTTTGCCACCTGGTCGGCGGATTGGCCGCTGAGGGTCTCAGCACCCGCAACGGCAGCGGACCACTCCGCCCGAACTCGGGTGAGCTCCTCTCGCGCATCATCGAGCCGCTTCCGATGCTCATCCGCATCTTGGCGATCGAGCGCCTCGGCATGGTCCTCCCGAGCGGACGCGCGCACCGCTTCATCGGCGGTAGCCGGAGGGCCCGAATCGGGTGCCTCACCGTGGATGAGTTCGCCGACGTGTCGAGCCGCAAGAGCCCGATAAAACCCAAGCTCGCGCGCTTCTCGCTCGAGCGCATCGCCATCGGCGGGCCCGAGGTGTTTCAGCGCATTCTGAACCGCATCCGATATCTCGCGAACCCTGAGCGCAGCCTCGGTGACGGCGGGACAGAGCACATCGGTCCAGTTGTTTACGATGATCCGTGCCCGCGCCAGCGCGCGTTCCGAGGCACGCTCCGACCAGATCTCAATGGAGCGATCAAAGAAGGCGTCGAGGAGGTCAAGGACCCTATCACCGTCAATCGGCTCGTCCTCCGTAGAGAACGCAAGCACCACCTCAACGGCCGAGAACCATGCGAGCGATGCGCGACCTGAACTGGTGCCCAGCCAAGCCGTGGCCGCCCCATCCGAGTCTTCCTCACTGAGGCCCTCGGCTAGGAGACCGAGACCCACCAAGCGCGTGACGGCATCGAGCCCGTGCTCATCCTCCAGATCATTCATTCCGGATGCCCAATCTTCATGGCCCCTAAACAACGACAGCGCCGTCCTCGCGGGGGTCGCTACTCCAGTGAACAGGTCACCGGCATCCAGGTAGGCGCCAATCTCTGCAACGGATGCGCCTCGCTCTCGGACCCCACCGGAGGGAGGCAGGCCAATCGAAGCCCCCGTCAGACTGGTCAAGGGGCCACATCCATCCAGGGCAGCGGCACCAGTCGTCAGTCGCAAGACACTCCGAAGCAACTCCACACGACCCGGGTGGTCGAGGAAGCCAAGGAGGTCGGCCTCAAAGTCAGCGAGCACTCAGCGCTCCAACTCCGCCAGCTCGGCCTCAAGCCGCTCTACCTCTGCCTCGGCTTCCTTGATGGAATCCTCGAGCCTCGCGATCTCTCGCGTCTGTTCCTTCTGGTCGCGCTTTAAGGCCTCCTTTTCGGCCTCAAGGTCCTTGAGTTGACCCTCAAGCGTGTCGACTTCAACCTGGGCCGCCTCAATCTGTGCGTCGAGCTCTTCGAGAGAATCATCTCCGTCGCTGGTCTGCGCCTTGAGCTTGTCGTACTCCGCCTGGAGCGTGTCGTGCTCTGCACGCTTGCGCTCCACCTCAGCCTCAGCCGCCTCTACGGCTGCCTGCGCCTGGGCCAGGCCGTCTTCTTCCTGCGCCATCGCCTTCTCGGCGGCAGCCTTGTTGGCGATGGCTTCCGCGGTCTTCTTGGCCGCTTCCTTCGCTGATGCCATGGCCTTCGCCAGCTCGGCCTCCTGCTTAGCAAGCTTGGCTGTTAGCTGAGCACGCTCCTTCTCGAGCGCCGCCAAGTTGTCATCCAACATCCCGCCTCCTGTGGGTCTCGACAGAGTACCAGAGGCGTCGGCGTCGTGGGACTTCAGACGGCGGGGGGACCGACGGAGAGCTTGTCGACGAACACCTGGCGCACGGCTTCCACATGGTCATCGATCGTGTCGGCGCTCCAGTCGGTGGTGGCGATGGCATCCAGCACCTCGATGTGAAGGGGCCCCGGGTTGAACTGGACCCGTCCACGCGGGAAGATCTTGGCCGCTCCGTGAACCACCACCGGCACGATGGGCAGACGAGTGGAGAGAGCGGCGTGAACGAACCCCTTCTTGAAGGGCTGAAGTTCACCATCTTTGCTGCGAGTACCCTCCGGCCAAAGCCACAAGCTCAGCCGGTTCTTGACCATAAAGCGAGCGACGCCGTCCATCGTTGAGATGGCACGCTCCCGGTTGGAGCGGTCGATCATGGGGTGGCCCGAGAGCAGGTACAGCTGTCCGACACCCGGCACAAACCGAATCTCACGCTTTGCGAGACCGCACCCTCCCATGGGACAGACCCACATCCCCACCCACATATCCAGCGTGGAGGAGTGGTTTGAGACGAAAATCGCCGGACGGAGCGACCGAGTCTTGTCGCGACCGTGGAAGATAGGCGTCGCACCGGTAGCCCAGACCATGGTCCTGCCGGCGATGGTTCCGTAGACGTTGCAGCAATAAATTCGCGCCACCCGCCACGGCAACAGCGGAATCATCGCGGCAAAGAACACGATTGAGGTGACAAACATCACGACTCCGGCCACGGAGATCCTCAACCAAGACTCTGCAACCGTCATGCTTCCCTCGAAAGACCCTCGTATTGCAGCCCGAGCACGGTGTCATGGAAAAGCCAGCGCTAAGGCACGTTTTGGTCGCCAAAGCTAGGGACCCATCGGGAGCCCGTTCGCCTTACAGGCCTCAATGGTGTCGTCCCTCAAGCGGATCAACTCCTCCATCGCCTGAGCACGCTGTCGCTGGAGGAGCGGCCTCTGTCTCTCCTTCTCGGCCTTGGCCTTGTACTCCTTCCGCGCCTTCCAGATCAACATCCACGCGGCGAGGACACCAAAAAGGATGAGGGAGCTACCCCAAGCAATGACTCGCTCGTCAAAGGAGTCCTTTCGAAACGCCTGGAGGTACCCAAGGAGGTAGAGCAAGGGAACCCAAATCCACCAGCCCTTGGGCAGGGAAAAGTGGAGCTTCTCCATCGCGTAGGTCTGCTGTATCGCCTCATCGAGCTCGTGGATTTGCGCAGCAAGACCATAGACCGCTTCAGCCTCTGAACAGCTCGAGCGCCTCAGCCCGCTTGCAGCCAAGCCCTGCAGCCACTGCATGCCTCGGAGGTGCGGGTGGAGCGCGCGGAGCTGTGAGGTGCTGATCGGATGCATCATGCCATTCTATCAGCACTGGTTAGGTCCCCCTCAAGGGAGGCCCCATGCCCGGTATCGATCACAGTCGAGCGTTCATGCCGCTCAACATCGCCATCCTCACCGTGTCCGACACACGCACGTCAGAGGACGACAAGAGCGGCGACACATTGAAGCAGCGCGCAGAGACCGCGGGCCATCGGGTCATTCGGCGTGAGATTGTGCCCGATGACCTCGAGCGCTTGCAGGACACCCTCAATGCCTGGATTGACGCCGCCGACATTGATGTCATCCTCACCACGGGCGGGACGGGCGTCACGGGACGGGACATCACACCGGAGGCTGTGGAGTCGGTCGGCGACAAGCACATACCGGGCTTCGGTGAGCTCTTTCGCTGGCTGAGCTACAAGCTCATTTCAACATCGACCATCCAGTCGCGAGCCACAGCGGTCGTGGCGCGCGGAACCTATATCTTCGCGCTTCCGGGCTCTCCGGGTGCATGCCGCGATGCTTGGGACGGCATTCTCGCTGACCAGCTCGACATACGCCACCGCCCCTGCAACTTTGCCGAGCTGATTCCACGCCTGGAGGAACACCGCAGATAGGGCCCCAGAGGACGCGACCCCACGATCACGATAAGCGCCCCCAAACCAATAATGGAGCCGCTATGACCCGCACGACCCTCATCATCAGCCTGACGCTCGCCGCCTGTGGAGGTGAGACCACCCCGCCCTCGAAGACCGACTCAAAGGCCTCGACCGCGACCCAAGCACCCCCACAGCCCAGCGGGGCATACACGGCCAAGCAGGACCCGCTCATCGGAGACAAGACCAAGGCGCTCCTCCTCAGCCAAGCCTGGTTCATGAAGGATGCCGCTGGAAAGTCCAAGCCAGGACCCGCCCGGCTTGAGATCTGGCGAGAGGGCGCTGCGGGCTGGAACTTCACCCGCCTCGAAGACCCCGACTCGAATGTGTTCCACAAGGCCATCCTTACCGACGACGGGAGCATCTTGACCATCGGCGCGATGGGGGCTCACCTCAAGCGCTGGACATTCTCCAACGGCGCCTGGTCTCAGGACAAGCTCTGGAGCCAGTCCTGGGGGGGAAAGTTTGACCGCCTCAGGGACATCGAGATTGGCGATGTCGATGGTGACGGAAAGGATGAGTACGTCATCGCGACGCACGACTTCGGCGTTGTCGCCGTATACAACCCCGCGGAGAACGGGGGCGAGCCCGAGGTCATCGAGCTCAGCAAGAAGGCCGACACCTTCGTGCACGAGATCGAGATTGGAGACATCGACGGCGACGGCAAGCTGGAATTCTTCGCCACACCCTCGGACAGAAACCAAGCCAACGTGAGCCAACACGGCGAGGTGGTCATGTACCAGTGGAGCGGCAAGGACTACGCCCGCTTGGTGGTCGATCCCGGAAAGGGCACCCATGCCAAGGAGATTCTTGCAGCCGACATCGACGGCGACGGAAAGTCGGAGGTATTCAGCGTGCAGGAGGCGGTGCTGGAGAACAAGAAGATGGTGAAGCCGGTCACCATCCGACAGTACAAGCAGAACAACGAGGGCAGCTTTAGCTTCGAAGAGATCGCCCAGATCGATGACACCATGACCCGCTTCATCATCGCCGAAGACTTTGATGGTGACGGCAAGCGTGAGCTCATCGCCGCGGCCAAGAAGACCGGTCTCTATCGCGTCAATCCCGGACCGGACGGATGGACCGTCACCCAGTTCGATGCGAACTCCAGCAGCTTCGAGCACGCCATCGTAGCGGCCGATCTCGACGGTAATGGCCAGTCAGAGCTCTACGTCGCCGCCGACAACCAGCAAGAACTGAAGCGCTACGACTGGAACGGCACAACCTTCGAGAAGACCCTCATCGGCAAGCTCCAGCCCAGCGTGTTCACCTGGAACATTGAGGCCGGCCAGCTGTAGCCAAGCGCCCGCCTGCCGCCCAGGGAGAACACTCCGGCGAGCTGCAAGGGCTCCGGTTCGGAGAGGTCGTCTCAGCATCAACGCGAGGCCGACGGGCAGCGGTCGTTCAAGACCGACCTTACCGGCGACTGGGGCCCGCTTTGTCGCGGCCTTAGGCTATCCGTCTACTCCTGACCGGCTGGCCGCCTAGCGGCACTCCTGCGTTCGGACACCTATCGTCTCTGTCCAGGAGCCGAAGAAACCGCCGATCCTCACGCAGGCCCAGCGGTAGTCCCCAGTTTCGCCACAGGCAGGCACTTCGGTCGAGTCCCACTTCGACACGGGGTAACTGCCCGAGGATGCGCGATCGCCGAAGAGCGCCGAGCAGCTTGCCGTTGTCGCTTCAGGGTGAATCTGCTCCTCCTCACCGTCGCAGTTGTAGTCCCATGAGGGGACGTAGATCCCCCCACCAATGGACAGCTCAACGAATCGCAAGTAGGGCTCGGCATGCCAGTCCAGCGCACCCGGGTAGACGTCCTCGTTGCCGTCGTCGCAGTCTCCCGCTTCTGATGCACCGACGGGTGTCAGTCCACCCCAGAGGTCAAAGATGTAGGGCGTGCAGGTCTCAAACTCCGTGCCGTCCACACCGTAGCCGTCGCCATCTTCGTCCTCATAGCGAGTGTACGTGACGCCCTCGTCGATGACACCATCGCAGTCATTATCCGCGTCATCGCAGACCTCGTCCGCGCCGGGGTACGAGGACGCATCTTCATCGTCGCAATCGACGCTGTCATCGTAACCGTCCTCGTCGAGGTCCGCGTTCTCGACGGTGACCCGGAAGGTGCCCTCAGACCCTTCCGCGCCCGCCTCGACGATGATGGTAACCGCGTCTCCCTCTTCGAGAGTGATGTCGATTCTCGACGACGGATCGATAGCGAAGGGGTCCTCGGGCGGCCCGCCCACATCGTCGTGACAGTCCAACTCTTCATCGCAGTCCGAGCTCTGCACGGCGAGTACCGTGTCGAAGTCCGACTCGCTGGTTGTGATGGTGAACGTTCCCGTCCTTGGGGCGGTCCAGAGCACAGCGGCCTCCGGACGACCTCCGCCGCCGCAGTCCAGGTCGAGGTCGTCGGTCTCATCCTCGATAACACCGACGAGAATTTCGCCCAGCTCGCTCCCCGCGTCATCGCCGTAGCACTCGCAGGCATAGTCTTCATCCGTGTCACCGTCACAGTCGGTATCCAATCCGTCGCAGGCCTCGGCCATGCCTGGATTTACGCCGCCGGAGCCGTCGTCGCAGTCACCGCTCAGGGCACTGTAGCCTTCAGGGGCGGCACAGGCCTCGAGCGTGGAGCCTTCGACACCGTAGCCATCGCCGTCACCGTCCATGTAGAAGGTGACCACGTCAATGGCGTCGTCGTCGGTTACCCCATCGCAGTTGTTGTCGACCTCGTCACACACTTCGTCAGCGCCCGGGTTGATGAGCGCGTCGTCATCGTTGCAATCCCCCCCGACCCCAATCTTGCCCTCAGGGAGCGTACAGACCTCTTCAGACGTCGCCTCATCCCCGTAGCCATCGCCGTCCACATCCTCGTAGCTGGCCACCAACAGCCCCTCGTCAACCTCCGTGTTGCAGTCATTATCGACGCCATCACAGATCTCGTCCGCCGCAGGATTCACGGCAGCATCCTCGTCATCACAGTCACCCGCAACGCTCACGTAGCCCTCGGTCTGGGGACAGCCCTGCGTCTCCGTCTCATCGACACCGAACCCATCCCCATCCGTGTCCATAAAGAGCGGCGTCGGACCGCCCACATCGGGATCGGCATCGTCACAATCCAAGCTGGCGGCGACGCCATCCCTGTCCTGGTCAGTATTGTTCAGCGAATCACTGACATCGGCCGGAACCTTGGAGCCACCGCAAGCCGCGACTGCAGAACCCAAAACAAGTGTAGAAACGATGCTCTTAAACGTCACAGAAGCCTCCAAAGCGCACCCATTCGACGAGGGGCGAGCCAGCTAACTCGTTGGGGCTCGACGCGCGCGGCACCGAGCCGGTGGAGGCCGTGCAAGGCGACCCGACGTCAACCCTTCAGCGAGCGGGCTACTGACACAGCAGCGTACGTCAGCACGCCATCGGCGCCGGCCCGCTTGAAGCTCAGGAGGCTCTCCATGACGACCTTCTCGGTATCCAACCAGCCGTTGGCGCCCGCGGCGTGCAGCATCGCGTACTCACCCGAGACTTGGTAGGCAAAGGTCGGCACCCCAAAGGCATCCTTCACTCGCCGAACCACATCCAGATAGGGCATTCCCGGCTTCACCATCACCATGTCCGCGCCTTCGGAGAGGTCGAGCGCCACCTCGCGCAGCGCCTCGTCCGTGTTGGCCGGGTCTTGCTGGTAGGTGCGCTTATCACCTCCCGCCAGTGCCGCCTTCGAGCCAACAGCATCGCGAAAGGGACCGTAGAACGCGCTCGCATACTTTGCCGAGTAGGCCAGGATCTGGACGCCGGCGTGCCCTCCCGCATCGAGCGCATCGCGGATGGCTCCGATGCGACCGTCCATCATGTCGCTGGGTGCGATGACGTCGCAGCCTGCATCGGCCTGATTGACCGCTTGCTTACAGAGCACAGCAAGCGTCGGATCGTTGACCACTTCCCCATTCACCAACAGCCCGTCCTGACCGTGCGTCGTGAAGGGGTCGAGCGCAACATCACCGATCACACCGATGTTGCTCGTGGCGGCCTTCACCGCACGAACAGCCCGGCAGATCAGGTTGTCCGGGTTGTGGCTCTCCTCTCCACCAGGCGTCTTTCGCTCGGGAGGAGTGACCGGGAAGATCGCTACGGCAGGGATCCCGAGCGCTTCGGCCTCTTGAACGGCGTCCACGAGGGTATCAATGCTGTACCGACACACGCCAGGCATCGAGGATATCGGTGTCCTCAGCCCCTCCCCCTCCTGTACAAAAACCGGCCAAATGAGGTCGTTGACGGTCAGCGTGTTCTCCCGCACGAGGCGGCGAGACCAGTCTGAGGCGCGGGTCCGACGCATGCGCGTTCTGGGGTATGCCGGGTGGGGGGTCGAGTCAGACATCCAGTCCTCCATGACCCGAGGCTAACACCTACACGGCGCGTGCCGGGTCTTTTGCAATTCTCACGTTGTGCTCGACACCTCCCTGCCGGTAGAGTTCAGCGATGACAACAACCGGCGCTACCGTTGGCCCCTTCACGCTCGGCAAAGTGGTCGGTCGAGGCGGTATGGCGACCGTCTACGAGGCGCATCACGCGGTTGACACCCACCCCGTTGCGGTCAAAGTCCTGCTTCCGGACATCGCGCGAGACACTTCCTTCAATGCAGCCTTTGCAGACGAAGTTCGCGCCGCCGCCAAGCTCGACCATGCGCGGATCACGGCGGTCTACGATCACGGCGTGATTCCCTCCATCAGTGACACCGATGGCCCGGGGCCAGGAATGCCATGGCTCGCGATGGAGCTGGTCGAGGGAGGAACCATCTCGCGATTGGCAGGCCGCGCCAGCTGGAGCACACTCAAGCAGATTCTCCTCGACGTCCTCGATGCGCTCGCCCACGCGCACGCCCGTGGCCTGATTCACCGCGACATCAAGCCCGCCAATGTCCTGATGGACCCCCACTCCGGGCGCATCAAGCTCACGGACTTTGGCCTCGCTCACTCCGTCGAGATTAACACTGAAGGTCAGACCTCCATCGGATTGTTGAACGACGCAGACATGATCACCGGAACGCCGTCTTACATGGCGCCCGAGCAGATCACCAACCAATGGAGAGACTACGGTCCTTGGACCGATCTGTATGCCGTCGGTGCGCTCGCGTGGACCTTGGCGACCGGCAAGCCGCCATACACCGGCACGATTCCCCAGGTCCTCGAGCAACACCTCCGCGGGAGGCTGCCGGATTTCGAGCCTGCAGCCGTGCACCCGCAGGCCTTCCTCGATTGGATCGAGGCCATGATGGCCGTCAAGCCCACCCACCGCTTCGGCCGAGCCGCCGACGCAGCGTGGGCACTCAGCCGAATCAAGATGGAGTCGTCGGACGATGAGACGGCCATCTTCATGCGCCCACAGCCCGCTCAAGACCATCTAAACGTGAGCCTGGACGAGCCCACTGTGGCCGTCGACAGCGTCATGGGTCTCGACACGCTCGTCCTAAATACACAGGAGACGTCGCAACTGAGCCGAGAGATTCAGACCCTGTTGATTCCGACGCCGGCGGCCGAGGATCTGGGTTCACCCGAGGCCATCAGCCGGGCCCCTTCCGCTCTGGTGCACCTCCGACCGCCCTTTCCGTCTTCCTGGGACAAGCATCGTCGTC
>CAZKOI010000049.1:0-16367 GCA_964554315.1 uncultured Enterobacterales bacterium
GAACTCGGCAGAGGCCCACGCCAAGACAGCAGCATTCGCCGGATCCGTTCCAGGAAGCTGACCATCCCGCTTCACCTGGTTCATCCAGCCACCCAACCGCGCGCCGGCCCGCCTCACAAAGCCGAGCCTGCCCAGCGCTAGGGCGCCGAGGAAGCCGGCGAGCCCCCCCTCTCCCGTCTCTAGGAGGACACGCTGTCGCGCAGCAATGAACAGCGCGTGGTGGCGCTCGAGGGTCAACGTAGCGCCCGCCGCGAGGACACCCCGTCTATCCGCAAGCGCCCCTGCCCAGAGGCTCTGTGCGGTCGTTCTCACCAGGGTAGCCGGTGTGGCTTCGGGGGGTCGGTAGACCACAAATCGCGACATCGGCTCATCTGGACTCAAGGTCGCGCGAAAGACCTCTGTCCCTGTGGCCTGACCCGCCGTGCAGCGCACATGGAGCGGTCCCGGGCTGAGGGATGGCCCGCTGTGGACCTGCCCGGTGAATCGATGAAAGGGATCGGGTCGACCATGCGATCCCTCGATGATCTCGTCACCAGCGGTCGACATCGCCATGACGGGAACACCGTCCGCGGTCCAGAGTCCTTCGCTGTCGCGACCGAGCTCAAAGATAGGCGCCACGCCCTCGACGCAGACCGGCCGAATCGAGAACGCCAGCCGCACCGGCCGTGGCGCTGGGCCCGACAGCGCGAGCTTCGCGTAGATGACCCAGGCGACCTCTCCCTGAAGCACGACTGGCCAGTGATGGAGGGCGAGGGTCAGCGGCCCCTTGACCGCCGTCGTCACGACGCTGAGTCCGTCCTCGCCTCGCCGCTGCTCTACGGCGGTGGCTTCGTCCTTGGGGCCACCCGGCTGGCGCCCCACAACGACCCCCTCTCGCCCCTCGCCAAACCATACGCAGACGCTGGGACCGTCCCCCACTCCGCACCAGCCGATAGGGTCAATCCAAGCCACCCCCCGGCGCCCCGGCACCCCGACCAAGGTGAGGTCGCGAGCGGCGAGCACAGGATGGATACCCATCATCGTGGGGAGAAAGGCGGGGTCAGAAGGATCGAGCTGGCGCATCATGGGTCCCGCCCATGGCACGGGGTTCTGGCTGCGAAGCACCTCGCCCGTGAGCACCGCACGCGTCATCTGCTGCGCCGGCAAGAGCTCAACGGTGGGCAGTCGGCCGACGAGCCCTGTCAGCGCCCGAGCGCAGGCGGCAGTCTGCTCCACCGCAGGAAGCCTGAGGCGTGCCTTCAGACGCTGGATTCGTCTCGCCACTTCCGACTCCGAGCCACCTCATCGCGGTAGACCTTCATCTGCGCCTGCCGCTGTTCGTCCGTCCACCCCAGGAGCTGACCCATGCGATCCGCTACCGCACCGACAGCCCCCAGACCCTGATCGCTATCTCTGTAGTAAAGCTGAGTTCGTCGCATGAGGACATCCGACACCGTCCGGGCGAGCTCGGCCTCAACCGCCCAGTCGACCTGTGCCAGCACCTCCGGTCGGCCCTGCACCAGCGGCGAAGCTCCCTCGGGTGCCAAAGCCACGCGCTCCGCGAGATCGATCGCCCTCATTCCGAGGGTGCTCACCAGGTTGCGGGCCACGGGCTCGCTGAGGTGTCCGGAGGCGGCATCGATGACTGCCGAGATGACCTGCTTCTCGCCGCCGCGCTCTGGCCAGCCCATGGCGCCTGGGAGAGGGTCCGTGTTGGTATCAGCTCCCTGCAGATCTCTGCAGTCCCGTCCCCGCTCGTCCAGCTGTTCGACCACCATGTCCACCACCTCCGCCGCCATGCTTCGGTAGGTCGTGAGCTTGCCTCCGGCGATCGTAACGACCCCGTCAGGCTCGCAGACCAAGTGGTGTTCCCGCGAGACCGAAGACTCTTTTTCGGCACCCTCATCGACCACCAGAGGCCTCACTCCCGCCCACGTCGACACGACGTCCGCATGGCCGATGTCTAGGCCTGGGAAGTAGTCGTTGGTTGCACGAAGGAGGTAATCGACGTCCGAACACTCCGCGTACACGGCGCCGGGATCGCCGTCAAAGTCGGTGTCCGTCGTCCCAATGTAGGTGTGGTCGCCCCACGGGATGGTGAAGAAGACCCGCCCATCATCGGGATGCATACAGCAGACGGCATGGCTCAGCCTCAGTCTCGCCGCGCTGACCACGATGTGGACGCCCTTGGTGGGACGAATTCGTGGCTGATGGACCTCCCTGTCATCGGCGCGGACACCGTCAGACCATGGCCCTGTGGCGTTCACGACCACGCGCGCCGTCAGGTCGGTCACGGCACCGGTCAACTGATCCTTGAGTTGGCCCCCCGTGACGCGTCCCTCCTGCCGTAGCCAGCGCTCGACACGCGTGTAGGTCATGACCTTGGCCCCATGCCGAACCGCATCCAGCGTCGTCTCAAGCGTGAGTCTCGCGTCATCGGTCGCGCAGTCGTAGTAGACCTGGGCGCCCTTGAGCCCGTCTCTTCGGAGGTGCGGCTCTGCGGCCATCACCTTCTTCCTCGGGAGGGACTTGTGGAGCTTTGGCGACCGAAAGAGACTCAGGCCGTCATAGAGCCACATGCCCATGTTGATCGTGAACATGCTGTGCCGAGAGTCATCGAAGACCGGGAGGAGAAAGGGAAGGGGCACGACCAGATGGGGCGCGATCTCAAGCAGGACTCTGCGCTCGGCCACGGCCTCAAAGACCAGCGAGAGCTCGCCCTGCTCCAAGTAGCGGAGACCACCGTGAACCAGCTTTGAGGAGCGTGAGCTGGTACCGCTGGCCACGTCAGACTGATCCACCAAGACCACAGAGAGGCCTCGGCGCGCCGCGTCCCGAGCCACACCGGCGCCCGTGATGCCCCCGCCTACCACGAGGACGTCTATCGGTCCGCTGCGATGGTCGAGCGTTGGGGTCGTCAAGGGCTGCTCCGTGTGCTGTCCACATAACCCGCGACCCGGTTAGATCGGGCCCATGAACGACATCCAACTGAACTCTCTTAGCGCATCCTCGACCGCAGAAAGCGCCGTCCTCACCGTCACCATGAACCACGGTCGCGTGAATGAGATGGGGAGCCAGGAGCTCCAAGACTGGGCGACGATTACCGACCACCTCCACAAAGGCTCATGTCGAGCGCTCATCACCCGATCGCTCAAGCACACACGGAGCGGCACGCCGATCTTTATTGCAGGGGCCAACGTGACCGAGCGCGTAGGTTGGTCATCCGAGCAGGTCAAGGCCCACGTGCGATGGCAGCGCGAGACGCTCGCGGGACTCCGGCGCGCCCCTGTCTTTCACGTCACGGTGGTCGAGGGGATGGCCTTGGGATGGGGAACCGAATTCATGATCACGGCCGACTACAGAATCGGTACCGCTCAGGCTCGCTTTGCCCTGCCTGAGACCGGCATTGGCATCCTTCCGGGGGCCGGAGGCACGAGCGAGCTCTCCCGAATCATTGGCCCCAACCAAGCGCTTCGTCTGGGCATGACCGGCGAGCAGATTGGTGCAGAGGAGGCGCTGCGAATCGGTCTCATTGATGAGCTTTACCCGGACGGCGAGCAAGCCATGGCTCGAGCGCGCGAGCTGGCCGAGCGCGCGTCAACCCGATCCCCTACCGCAGTCGGCGCGTTCAAGCGCGGTGTGCTCGCCAGTCTTTCGATGGACGAAGACGCCCGGACCGAGCTCGAGGCGCGCGCCTATGAGCTCTGCGTGGACTCCGGGGACGCCGCCATCGGTCGCGAGAACTTCAAGGCCATCACCGCCGGCGAACCGGTTCAGTGGGGCCCACGCCGCTCACTGTGAGGCCTTCGCCTTCACGTCGAACTGGACGTTCATGTCAGGGTACAGCGTGGAGATGAAGATGCTCGGATCGGGCACACCGAAGTCCGACCACTTGAAGTCGTGACGACCTTTCAGGGACAGTCCATCCGCGCCGAAGCTGTAGCTGGTCTTGATCGCCGCAGGCTTGCTGACATCCCGAATGGTGAGGGTGCCCTTCAGGGTGACGCTCCCGGAGCCCTCACCCGACTTGAGTGCGTCCCCTCCATCGATGCTGGTCACGGAGAAGGTGATCTTCGGGTACTTGGCCGACTCTAGGCAGAACTCGTGCATCTTCGTGTCGCGAGGCCCCAGGTCCGTCGTCATGCTCGCGGTGTTGACCACCAACTGACCGGTGCCCGCATCGGTGTCGAGACTTCCGGAGAACGTCTTCGCCTTGCCCTCGATGCCGTGCAACGATGCGGTGTTGAAGAACTTGACAGAGCCACCGCCCTGGTTGAAGGCATAGCTCGCGGCTTCGGCCGAGGGCGCTAGGGCCAAGAGGCCAAGGATCAGAGAGAGGGTGCGTGCCATTCGGGCTCCTTTGGTCGCCATTTGTGCCCTCTCAGGGTATCACATGGCCCATGAAAATTGCTTCAGTACACGGCGCTCTGCCCCCGCATTTTTACGACCAAGACGAGCTCATCGAGGCCTTCGAGCACCTCTGGACGGAGAACCACCACAACGTCAGCCGTCTCGCTCGACTGCACAAAGCCGTCGCTGTCGGCGGGCGCCACCTTGCCTTACCCAAGGATGCGTACCGCACGCTGACATTCGGCCAGGCCAACGACGCCTTCATCCGCGTGGGCGTGGAGATTGGAGCAGAGGCCATTCGAGGGGCACTGGCCAAGGCAGGCCTGGAGCCGAAGGATGTCGACGTCATCTTCACGACCACCGTGACAGGTGTCGCCACACCGTCGCTCGACGCTCGCCTCGTGAACGCGCTCGGTCTCCGTAGTGACGTCAAGCGAATCCCCATGTTCGGCCTGGGATGCGTGGCTGGAGCCGCCGGGACCTCTCGCCTCGCCGATTACCTCAAAGGGCACCCCGATCAGGTCGGCGTACTGCTGAGCGTCGAGCTCTGCTCCCTCACGATGCAGCGCGGGGACTTCTCCGTCGCCAACCTCATCGCCAGTGGACTCTTCGGCGATGGCGCCGCCGCCCTTGTCGGCGTCGGAGAGCGGCGCGCGTCCGCAATGGACTTATCCGGTCCGACCGTCATCGCGACCAAGAGCCGCTTCTACCCCGATACGGAGCGTGTGATGGGCTGGGATGTGGGCGACACAGGCTTTCAGATCGTGCTCGATGCCTCCGTCCCTGATGTGGTCAAGGCCAACATCCGGACGGATGTCGACGCTTTCTTGGCTGAGAGAGGTCTCGACCGTGGCCAGATCGACGCCTGGATCGCGCACCCCGGTGGACCAAAGGTCCTCACCGCCTTCGAGGAGAGCCTCGACCTACCGGACGGCGCGCTCGAGCACACCTGGGTCTCCCTCCGAGCCGTCGGCAACCTGTCCTCGTCCAGCGTCCTCTACGTCCTGCGCGACACGCTGGAGACCTGGGAGAACACGCCCGGCTCCCTGGGCTTGATGATGGCCATGGGACCCGGCTTTTGTTCCGAGTTTGTGCTCCTCCGCAGGGGGGATGCATGATCTCCACCGTATTTGGCGTCGTGATCGTGTTCACCATCGCCGAGCGCATGCTGGAGCTCGTGGTGGGCAAGCGAAACCTCGCGTGGAGCTTGTCCCAGGGCGGTGTTGAGAGCGGTCAAGGCCACTGGCCCTGGATGGTCGCCCTCCACACAGGCTTCATCGTCGCCATGGTCGCCGAGGCCGCAATGCTGCCGACCGTCCAGAACACCGCCATGACAGTCACCGCGCTGGCGTGCGCTGCAGGTGCCCAGGGGCTTCGATGGTGGTGCATTCGAACGCTCGGTCAGCAGTGGAACCCTCGAGTGGTCATCATCCCTGGAGCCGCCCGAGTCACAGGCGGACCCTATGCCTTCATCCCGCACCCCAACTATGTCGCCGTCGCCCTCGAGGGCGTGGCGCTTCCGATGATCCATGGATGCTGGCGCACCGCTGCGGTGTTCACCGTGCTGAACGCCTGGCTGATGGTCGTCCGCATTCGCTGTGAAAATCGGGCCCTCCGCCAGCTGGAAACAACATGACCGACGTCGAAATCACTGCCGCATTGAGCGACCTAGTTCGCGAGAAGCTCCGGTACGAAGGCCCCCTCGAGGGTGACCTGGCCGACCACCTCGACAGCGTGCAGCGTCTCACTCTCGTGGTCGCCATCGAAGACCACTTCGAGATTTGTTTCGATGAAGAGGACGAGGCCCAGATCATGGGTGTGGGAGACCTGGTGAGCCTCATCCAGCGAAAGGTCAGCGCATCCTGATGCAGACCACCTTGCCGCGGATCCTCGCTCGAGCAGCGGAACTGGACAAGCCCGACACCGGACTGAGGTACCTCGACCGCCGGGAGCGCCCCACCTGGATTGACTTTCCTGAGCTGAGCGCCCGAGCGGCTCGTGTGGCGGGCGGCCTCCAAGCGCTCGGTGTGGTCCGAGGAGACACGGTGGCTATCGTCATGCCGACGGTGCCAGAGTTCACGGACGTGCTCTTCGGTGTCATGCACTTGGGCGCCATACCCGTGCCCATGTATCCACCGGTTCGACTGGGGCGTCTCGAGGAATACCACACCAAGACGGCCGCCATGCTCACGGCCGCGAAGGTCGGCGTGCTGGTCACGGACGATCGGGCCGGAAAGCTGATGGGCACCACGACCGCGCGGGCGGCCCACCCCATACGAATGGTGAGGGCCTCGCAGCTCCTCAAGGCACACCCCGTTCCGCCTGCAGACGTAAGGCCCGAAGACATCGCCATGGTGCAGTTTTCGTCGGGAACCACGGGGATACCCAAGCCGGTAGCGCTGACCCACGCGCAGGTGCTCGCTAACGCCGATGCGATCCTCCACGACATCCTGCCCGACTCCGCGGACCTCCTCCCTTCCGGGGTTTGTTGGCTCCCGCTCTACCACGACATGGGCCTCATCGGCTGCATCTTTCCGGCGGTGGCCCACCCCGGCGTTCTGACATTGATTCCTCCAGAGGTCTTCCTCGCCAGGCCCGCGGTGTGGTTGCGCGCGCTGAGTACCTACAAGGGCTTCATCTCACCGGCACCCAACTTCGCCTACGCACTTTGCACCGAGCGGATTTCGGACGACGAGATCGCAGGCATCGATCTCCACCATTGGCGGTACGCACTGAACGGTGCAGAGGCCACCTCGCCGGAGACCATGCGAGCATTCACGCAACGCTTCAGCGCCTTTGGCCTCCGTGAGACCGCCCTGACCCCCGTCTACGGGTTGAGCGAGGCCGCCCTCGCGGTCTCGTTCTCGGAGCCTGGCGCATCTTTTCGCTCCGTGGCGTTTTCCCGCGATGCACTGACCCTGGGAAACGCCGAGCCCCAAGACGGAGGCATGGAGCTGGCGAGCGTGGGGCGCCCTCTTCGCGGCTTTGAGATCGAGGTGCGGGAGAACGACACCCCCTTGGACGAGGGTCGGGTGGGACAAATCTGGGTCAAGGGGCCCAGCGTGATGGACCGATACCTTGATGGTCGCCCCGCGCCCAAGCGAGGGGACTGGCTCGACACGGGAGACCGGGGGTTCAAGCACCAGGGTGAGCTGTACATTACCGGCCGGGCCAAGGACGTGATCGTCGTTCGAGGACGAAATCACAGCCCCACCGCGATCGAGCACGCTATCGATGGCCTGACCGGCGTTCGAACAGGATGCAGCGCTGCCGTTGCACGGCTCACCGACGCGGGAGAGCAGGTCCTGCTGTTCGTAGAGACCCGTGGAACCCCTCCCGAGGACCTCGAAGCGCAGGTCACCCGAGCCGTCCTCTCCGCAACGGCGATAAAGCTCGATGAGGTCATTCTCTTGGCGCCGGGGACGCTACCGAGGACGTCGAGCGGCAAGATTCGGCGTGCGGACACGCTTGACCGCTGGCAAAAGGGTGAGCTTACCGCTCCCCACAAGGTCGGACCGGCTGCGATGATAGGAGCCATTGCTAAGAGCACGCTCGACGAGTGGCGTGGCCGGCAGGACACCCAATGAGCGATGTGGTGATCGCGGGCGGGGGCCCCACTGGACTCGCCGCCGCCATTATGGCTCGGCTGGCGGGTCTGGAGGTCACCCTGTTCGAGCCACGCCCCTTCCCCATCGACAAAGCGTGCGGGGAAGGCCTGATGCCCCCCGCCATCGACTCCTTGAACCGCCTCGGCGTTCGAGACCTTCCGGGCCACGACTTCGTGGGGATCCGCTACGTCGATGGCGCCCAAGAGGCCTCGGGTCACTTCCATATGGGCCCGGGCCGCGGCGTTCGTCGTCTGGCCCTTCAGCGCGCGCTCTGGGCCCGAGCAGACGAGCTGGGCGTCGAATTGATCCAGCGTCCCTTGCCCGAGTGGTCCCAAGATGAAGCCGGCGTCACCGTGGGTGAGCATCGCGCGAGATACCTGATCGCGGCCGACGGCCTTCGCTCTCCCATTCGACGGTCGCTCGGCCTCGAGCTTCCCTCCTCACTGCCCCAGCGACTGGGCATCCGCCGCCACTTTGAGGTCGCGCCCTGGTCGCCGTTCGTGGAGGTCTACTGGTCTGAGCACGCGGAGGCCTATGTTACACCCGTGGGGCCCCAAGAGGTCGGCGTCGCCATTCTCTACCACACCGACTCGGAGCCGCCGGGCGATGGCACCCCCTGGGAACGATGGATTGCTGCATTCCCCGAGCTGGTGGCTCGGCTGGGGAGTGACCTCGAGCCCACCTCGACCCCTCGCGGGGCCGGCCCCTTCGAGCAGCGCGTGCGATCTGTCGTCGACCGACGCGTGCTCCTCATCGGTGATGCCGCGGGGTACTTGGACCCGATTACAGGGGAGGGCATTCGCCTCGGCCTCGACACCGCGCGGTCGGCCATCGATGCCATCGTAAGCGATTCGCCGCGAAACCACATTCGCCAATGCCGCCAAGTGACTTGGCGATATTGGACCCTCACCTCTGGGCTGCTCTTTCTGAGAAATCGGGCATGGCTTCGACGTCGAATGGTCCCGGCCCTGCGCCGTATCCCCGGCCTCTTCGATCGGATCCTGAGGCTGCTCAATCACGCCTAGAGCGTGTACTGTTGGTTCATGACCACCGCACACCGAGGCATCCTCCTGCCCAGCCTGCTGCCCATCCTGGCGGTGGTCTGCGGGTCCAGCATCGCCGATACTCCTTGGGGCGTGGTGCTCGTCTTGATTGAGCCCTTGGTGCTCATCACGGGGCTGTACCTCCTCGTCCTAGCCACCCTGCGACGAGATCCGCTGTGGGCCGGGTTGCTTTGCGCAACGCTCCTTGCATGGGGCTACACCATGCATCGACCAAGCGCCGACCCTATCGCTCTCGAGGAGAGCCCCGAGTGGATGCGACCGCTCCGGGGATGTGCGCTGCTGTCGAAGCCTTCGGCCGGTCCAATCCGTCTGGTGAGCTGGACCGTGAGAGGCGACCAAGGGGTCGGTCAGGGCGTGGACTCCATCATCGATCTGAGGCCCGACATCGTGATCGTGTCCGGCACCGACAACGCCAAGGTTGGCCTCAAACTCCAAGAAGCACTCAGCGGCGAGGTGAAGAGAGTTCCGGGCGGCGAGGGCATGGTTGCGGCAGTGCGCGGTACTTTTCAATACTGTGGGGGGGATACAGACGAGTGGCACTTTGAGCTGACGCGCCCGCCGACCACGAGCGCTAGCGCGATGATGAGCTTTCCCCATGTCAACGACCTCGGCGTCGTTCCGCTGATGGTGGCGCGCATGGATGCTGTCGAACACCCCGCAGACTGGCTTCGGTGGAGCCAAGGTGTGGTCCAGGCCAGCCGCCAGAGTGCCGCTGCGGCTCAAGCACTCGGCACCCGGAAGATGGTGTTGATGACGAGCATGAACGCCCCCGCTAGCGCGCTCGCCGTTGCCAGGCCCTTTCAGTCTGCGGGCCTGCAGGTAGCGAGGGTTGATCCCAACTGGCCCCAAGAGGTTGGCCCCCTCCCGATGTGGCCCCAGCACAACGCCGACCCGATCTGGGTGGGCTCAGAGTGGCACGTCCAGTCTGCTCGCGTGCTCAAGGTGGAGGGGCAGCCCCACGGGCCGGTGGCGCTCGATCTTGTGTCTAGGACGAGCCGCTAGCCTCTGGAGTCCAGTCGCCCGTGATCCGAGGTATCTCCCGACGAGAGCGAAGAATCCACCACCCCAGCACGGCGATGCCCACCGAGAAGTACTGAGCGGGCGTCAGGCCGAGGTACCGCGTGTCGGTCTCGATGTGACGGAAATAGTCCATGACAAACCGCACAGGCCCATAGGAGAGACACATCCACCCTACGTAGTAGCCGCTGTGGCGGGGCACCTTGTCTTTGACCGAGAACCAGAGCGCCATCGCCCCCGACCAGAAGGCTTCGTACAAGCCTAGATCATGGCACGCAACGGCCGGGTTTCCGTAGGCGGTCGGGCAGATGCCCGCAACGCCGAGCCAAAACATGGTCTCTGTTCCTGGGTGATCATGGGCCACAAAGCAGCCAAATCGGCCCAGCATCCAGCCCGTCATCAGACCATACGCGATCGGGTCCGCGTAAGCCCAAAAGTTGAGCTTGTTCTTCTTGAAAAACACCCAGACCAAGACGGCGCAGGCAATGAAACCGCCGTAGCTCGAGAGTCCTCTCCAGACCTTCAGCAGCTCGGGCAGCGAGTCCGCCGTCGGAAGCCTTCCGCTCGCGAGCGTAGTGAACATGGCGACGAACTTTGCGGGGTCATCCGCCATGTCTTCCGGGTAGTAAAAGAGCAGATGCCCCAGGTGTCCCCCGATGAAAACGCCCGCAACAATCCACCCCACCACTTGATTGATGGGCTCCGGGTCTAGACCATCCCTCGCGGCCTTGGACCGCGCGATCTTGGATCCGAACATGAAGCCTAGGGCGACCAGTATCCCGAAGCCATGAACGCTGAGAGGACCGATGGGAATCGCTATTCTGTCCCAGAATGGAATGAGTGGCTGCATCGTGAGTCTCCTAGCAAGGTCGGCTCGCCACGTAACCCGCTCTCACTGAGGGAGAGGAACTCGCAAGCGGAACTCTGCGCCTCGCCCCCCGCCGCTCGCCAGGGTCAGCGTGCCGCCATGCTCTTCCGCAATGGTTCGACTCACCGCCAAGCCCAGACCCGTTCCGCCTGTGGTGTCTTTCGACGTCACGAATGCCTGAAAGATCCGGTCTCGCTTCGCCGGCGGCACACCGGGACCGTTGTCCCGTACGATCACCCAGCCAGAACCGTCCTCCTGCTTGATGAAGACGTCAATTCGAGGCAGCGGATCCGATTGCCCCGACAAAGCGTCGGCCGCATTGACGACCAGGTTGAGGACCACCTGCCCCAAGCGCTTGCCTGAACCACGTACCCTCACAGCACCCGCCTCGTGGATGTGCAGCTCCGCCTTGTACTTCACCCGAAGGCCGGCGATTCGACAAGCATCGTGAACAACGGTGGAGAGGTCGACGAGCGTGTCGCCGATCTCTTCCGAGCCCGACGAGGCGAGTGAGCGCATACGCTTCACAACATCCGTGATCCGCGACACTCCGTCTAAGCACTCCTCGATCAACTCGAGGGCGGAGTCCACATCGATCTGCTCGACCGTAAGGTCGTCCCGAAGGATCGAGAGGTTGGTGAGGAGATAGGTGGCGGGGTTGTTGACCTCGTGAGCGACTTCAGCCGCCATGATGCCCAGCTCGGCCAAGGCGGCTGAGCGCAGGAGGTCGCGCTGTAGGTTTCGCTCACGAGTGTGGTCTCGACCCACCATGATGCGCAGCGGCTGCTTCTCCCCCCCGACCTGAACCTCACGCCAAGCGCCTCGAACCCAGCGAGTCTCCCCGTCGGCGATGGAGATGGCGTAGTCACACTGGGTCGGCAGCTCAGAAGTGGCGGGAGGAGGCGCGCCCAAGACGGCCTGTACGGGCTGCCCCAAGTATGAGCCCAGCGGGACGTCCAGAAGTCGGGCGGCCCCATCATTCAGGAAGACCACCCCGCCCTGCCCGTTGACGGCGATGATCGCGACGTCGAGTTGGTCAAACACGGCACGCTGCAAATCGTCGGAGATACTCACCGCCTAATCCTCCATGCCCTACTTTTGGACAGAGCCTGTCCGTAATTCGAGTGGTTCTGTGCCACCAACACGATACCCCCCTGCAGTGACCTCACTCTCCTTCGAAAACCGCACTTGGTCTCTCCGACAGGCTCCCGTGGGCGTGATTCGCGGTCTCGTCAGTGAGCTCCAACTCCACCCGCTTGTGGCCCAATGTCTTGCTCTGCGGGTGACGACGGCCGAGGATGCTCGGCGATGGTTGAGACCCAGCCTGAGCCACCTCCACGACCCCTACGAGATTGACGGCATGGCGCGTGCCGTCGATCGCATCAAGACAGCGGTGAGCAACCAACACCGCATTCGAATTGTCACCGACTACGACGTCGACGGAACCACGTCGAGCCTCGTCCTGCAGGGCGCACTTCGCCTCATCGGGGGCGGAGACTTGGTGGACTACCACATCCCCGATCGCTTCAACGAAGGGTACGGATTCTCGGAGGCCGCTGCCCGCCAAGCGATAGAGGACGGCATCGAGCTGATCGTCACGGCTGACATCGGGGTTCGCGATCATGCTGCGGTGAGTCTGGCGGCGAGTCAGGGTATCGACGTCATCATCTGTGACCATCACCTTCCGGCAGGCGAGCGCGTCCCCGATGACGCCTTGGCCGTGCTGTGTCCCCCAAAGGAGGGCTGCAGCTACCCGAACAAGGCGCTGGCCGCCGTCGGCGTCTCGCTCAAGATGGCCCAAGCGCTCCTTGAAAACCATCCTCGCCGCGAAGCCATCACGCGCTCCATGTTGAAGGTCGCAGCCATCGGTACGGTAGCGGATGTGGTGGACCTCTCCACCCCTGAAAACCGAGCCATCGTCGCCTTCGGGATCCAAGGTTTGCGTGCAGGTCGGCATGCACCCGGGCTCCACGCACTGCTCGAGGTGTCCGGCGTCCAAGGTGAAGTAACAGCCGAAGATCTCGGCTTCCGACTCGGGCCCAGAATCAATGCCGCTGGCCGATTGAAGCAGGCGACTGCCGTCATTGAGCTGTTCGACGAGCGTGATCCCGATTTGGCCCGAGCCAAGGCGCAGCAGCTCGATGCGCTGAACGGTCAACGCCAGCAAATCCAGCGGCGCTTGGTCGATGAAGTCGTCGCCAACCTCGGTGACCCTCCCCCACCTTTCGTGGTCGAGTGGGGGGAAGAGGAGGACGGATGGCATCGCGGGGTCGTTGGAATCGTCGCCGCGAAGGTACGCGACCACGCCCATCGGCCTGCGGCGATCATCGCTGTGTCCGGATCAGAGGCACGCGGGAGCATCCGCTCGATTCCAGGCGCGCACGCCGTCGAGGCGCTCGACTCTGTCGCCGAGATGCTCACTGCCTACGGCGGTCATCCGGCCGCGGCGGGATTCAGCCTACCCGCCAACCGCCTCGACAGCCTCCGAGCCGGTCTCTGCGCCTGGGCGGAGGCCCATCAGGCCGACGTGAGCCCTGCAGCTTCCCTCTCCGTCGATGCCCGCTGCGACGCGGATGACTTCCGGTCACCCGAGGTCGCTATCCTCGCCCAAGGACTCCAAGACCTCGGGCCTCACGGCAAGGGGAATCCGGCGCCACTGATACAGGTTGACGGCGTGCAGGTGACGGATGTTCAACCTATGGGCGAGCGCCACATTCGAATGCGGATCAACGGTGTCGACGCCGTCTGGTGGGGAGGCCGTCGCCACACCCACGCCCTGACTCAGGGGCAAGTCTCCGTGGTAGGGCAGCTTGGGTACAACCACTGGCGCGGTCGCCGCACGGTCCGCTTCACGGTGGAGGATGCTCGGAGCGCGCCTGTGCCATCTCCCGAAGCGTCTCGACCAGATCCTTGACCTTTGCCGAGCGAGGGGGCTGAAGACTGAAGGCATCGGGCGCCTGATTGAGGGCTGTCCACCGCTTGTTGGTCATGTGTACGACCCACCCCATCCTCGGCATCTCGAAGCGAATCTCCTCGGGCAGCGCCGAACGACCCTCCCTGACGATCCCCTCGTATCGCACGTCCAGGAGCGGCAACGTCTGCGGCTCTTCATACCCCGCTTCCGCCGAGGGCGGATCGACCCGAAGATGCTTCACCACACCAAGGCGCGGATCAATCGTCGCGCGAACTCGAATGTCGTCTGGACCAAGCATGACAATGACGACACCTGCTTCGTCGAAGACTGTTCGACCGATGTGCAGGATCTCAGCATCCGCCATCGGGAGCGCACCCGTGAAGATAGCGAGCAGGTCATCGATCCCGACCTCTCCTCCCGTGATTCCCTTCAGCACGGACGTCGCGTTGTTTCCCTGATAGAAGGTGCGGTCGCGCTGTGACCATACATGGAGGGCTTGGCCGTCGCTGGTCATGGTGGCCAGCGTGGTTCCAATCGGCGTGTAGAGCTCGAACCGAAGTCGATCGGGATGATCCATGACCAGCGCTGCGGGCACGGTGTAATTCACATCATCCATCTTCAGCTTTACGCTGAACCGTCCCTGGAGGACATCGACTTTGTTTCGGCTCCGAGCCAACGACACCACCACATCGGGGTCGCCCGCAAACTCCGGCACAATCGGGACCGGACGTTTTATGCAGCCGGCGACACCCAACAGCAACAAGCAGTGCCACAACCTGATCATTCCATCCCCTCAATCTCTGCAAGGGTCTTCCTAGCCGCCGCTTGCTGACTGTCCAGCCTGAGGGCTCTGCTGAGGGCATACCTGGCACGCTGGTGATCACCGTTCAAGGAGATGAGCTGGCCCAGCGCCGACCAGAGTCGACCGTCTCTCGGCTGACGGCGCAGCGCTGTCATCAATCGGTGTTCTACGTGAACCAAGTCTCCTCCACCCTCTGTCATAACCGCGGCCCACAAGGTCAGGGCCGCCTCAGCGATCCCTTTCTCCTCGGGCGACGCGGCCGGTCCCACCTCGCCTAAGCCCAAGCTCGCCTCGGCCTTCCTTAGCGCCGCCTCTGGGCGAGGCCCCAGGGTGACCCCTGCGGAGACAGCACCGCGGAGGGCGACGATCGTCCCCTCCGAGTCCTCACAGTGACTGTTGAGCAGACCGAGGCTAATGAGGGCGGCGCTGTCCCCCGGTTGACGACTTGTCAGCGCGTCCAGCGCCAACAGCGTGTCGGGAATCTGTCCCGCAGCCACTGCGCTCTGTACCACGGGGGTCACCAGCGCGAGGTCGCGGCCGCGCTCCGGAATGACCGCGAGTAGGTCAGCCAGCGCACCTGAAGGGTCCCCCGCGGCCAGTCGGAGCTCTCCCCGATGACGCTGCTCATCGATGGTGCTGACCTGCCACTCGTCCAGCAGACTACTCGACCCCGCCTGTTGTAGATCATCTCGAATCAACTTCGCTCGAACACGCCAGTCCGCACCGAGCGCAAGGGCCCGCTCGAGAGCATTACGCCCCTCGACGCGGTCACCAAAGGCCAATTCCAGGCGCCCGTAGTGAGACCACGTCGTGGGATCATCAGGGGCAACGTCTGTCGCAGCCTTCGCGAGTCCGCGGGCGCGACCGGCCTCACCGCGGGTGAGCACCGCCTCCGACAATGCGACCACGATCCGAGCCGAACCCGGGTCGAACAGTCGCGCTCGCTCCAGGCCATTGACGGCCTCATCTACGCGTCCGCTTGCCTGCAACACCTGCGCACGGAGGTAATGCGCTCTGGCATTGGTTGGCGGCCGAGTGGTCTGAGGCGGCTCTGGAGCGGGCACACGATGAAGCGGCGAGCAGCCAAAGGCCATGACGGCGAGGGCCGTGGCCCCTCTACCCATTGATGAGTTCTCGATCCCACAGCCGTCGGGCACCGACACGAAGCGGCGCTATGAGGCTGATGATGCAGAGCAGCGTCGCCGCAGAGAAGCACGCACCGATTCCCACCCACTGTGGACCGGTAATCGCTCGCTCCTTCACCTCGGAGGCCAGGACCACGTAGACCGGGTACGCCTCGAGTCCAATCACGACAAAGACAAGGGTCAAGCTGAGAACCATGAACATCACACCCGCTGGACCTGACGCTGCGCGCGCCGCATTGTCCACCTTGAAGTCTGGAAACATCGCACCCATTCCCACTGCAATCCCCGCGATCCCTAGCGCAAGAATGAGCGCTGTACCCGACGACACCAGGGTAAGAAATGAGCCTGCGCCCAGAATCCATGTCGAGGCCACCGCCAGAATCTGACCCACGATGATCATGGGGAAGAGCCCTGGGAGCAGCTTCGACCAGAGGTAGTGCTTGGCCGTAATCGGCGAAGAGCGCGTCACCCACCAAGCCCGTCCCTCCAGACTGACGGCCGTAAACAAGAAGCGCGCGGCGAGGGCCGCCATCACAAAGCCCACGAGGCTCAAGACCCCAAAGGCAAGCACATTCCTGAACGTTCCCATCCATGGTCCTCTCACCACATCAACCGGCAGC
>CAZKOI010000050.1:0-16005 GCA_964554315.1 uncultured Enterobacterales bacterium
CACGGTTCATGGCTCATGGCTCCGCATTTTGAGGAAGCCTCCCCAGTCCGCAATGAAGTAGGCGCCCCCTTCAAGGTCTGCGATCGAAAACTGCGCTTCCGTCTCGCCTCGGATGGCCTGAACACGCGGCTTGTTTCGGTACTTCACGGACCACCTTCCCGCGGCGTCCCGCTCGTCGCGGTACGCGCAGTTCTCGTCATCGAGACGAAACAATCGCCACGGGCGGGCATCATGGGCCAAGAAGAGCGTCTCTCCCGCCGGCAGCGAGTCCATCTCCATTGAAGGCTCACTCAGGCAGAATCGTCGCCGCTTCTCTCCTCTTTGGGTGCGGATCTCTCGCTTCAGGGTTGCCGCTGAGAGCGCAACGGCGCGCCGCTGCTGAATGACGTACAGGCCGGGGGCCGACGGGACTCGAAGCAGTGCGGTCGGCTCGAGCACTGTGAGGGTCTCGCCGCTCAGTTGCGCGTCCAAAGACTCGGGAAAGTAGTCGGGATGCTCGAACTGAAGAACCTGAGGCCCGACCAGCCCCTCGATCTCAAATCGGCCCTCGGCATCCGTGGTCGCGGCTTGGGTCGATCCGCGCGCGATCACCTCGGCTCCGGCAATTCCGCGTCCGGTATGGTCCACGACCTGCCCGACCACCGACGGAGATGTGCAGCCATACAGACTGATCAAGATTGCGAGGTGCATAGCGACTGCTATCACGGGCTTTTCATGTGCCCAAGGTTCGGATACGGACCGGTCACTGAGGAGGCGATATGACCCGTGCAGCGATTTTTTTGGCCCTTATGGGCTGCGGTAACCCTGAGCTTGAGGCGGAGAACAGCACCCTCAAGGAAGAGATTGCGAAGCTCAAGAAGAGCGAGGCGGCGGCGAAGAAGGACCTCGATCGGTCCAAGAGTCAGCTGAAGGAGGCGCTCAAGGAGTTGGAAGCGTTCCGCCTAGCGGAGACCTATCAGGCGCTCGGTGTCGCGCCAGGCGCATCCCTAGGGGCACGCTTTCACACCAGCCTCGGCACCATTAGCTGCAGTCTACTCCCTGACATTGCTCCAAAGACGGTGGTGAACTTTGTGCAGCTGGCAGAGGGCACGAAGCCTTGGACTCATCCTGAGACGAAGAAGGAGATGACGACGCCGCTGTACAGTGGCACCGTCTTCCATCGCGTCATCCCCAAGTTCATGATCCAGGGGGGAGACCCAATGGGCAGCGGCCGGGGTGGACCCGGCTATCGCTTTGAGGATGAGACCTCGCCAGATGTGGTCTTTGACGCGCCGGGCCTTCTGGCCATGGCCAACGCAGGGCCCAACACCAATGGGAGTCAGTTCTTCATCACCGATCGGTCGACGCCGACCCACCTCAACGGCAAGCACACCATCTTCGGTCGCTGCGAGAATCTGGATGTGGTGGAGGCCATTGCGACCACCGAGCGCGGCGGTCGCGACAAGCCGAAGGTCGATGTCGTCCTCAAGCGGGTGGAGATTACCCGCTAGCTCAGCCCCGCTCCGGCCAGGCAACCGGGAGAGGCTCGGCAGAGCCGTCGTCCCTACATCTGCCAGCCAAGGCCCAGGTTGAATGCATTGAAGTGATCTTCGACCACGCCGACTTGGGTGTTGGTGCCGGCCTGGTCCCGATACACGCCAAGCGAGCGTCGGCTTACCTCGGTACCGATGAAGGCGAAGAGGTCGTCCCTCAGCACGTAGGCGACCTCCATGTCGAGGCCGAGCGCGTAATAGGCCGTGAAGTTGGCGAAGTTGAAGTTCAGGCCAATGTGGCCAAACACCTGGTCGTTCCAGGACGCGGCGAGCTCTGGGCCGGTCTGGAGGGCGGTCACCACCAGCGGCCCGTAAGTGTTCTTCGTGTCGGTCTGCTGGAAGGTGATGAAGTCGTCCCAAGCCATGCCCAGGCGAAGTCCTGGCTGCAGCTCGATGCCGTTGGCCAGCTCGAGCGTGTGGCGTCCCACACCGACCACCTGGAAGTTGTTCAGCCAGTCGCTGATGGTGTCCTGGAAGCCGAGCGCGGGAAGGTCGACCCGGTACAGCGCGCTTCGGAAGCTGGCTCGAACGCCGATGTTGTCCTCAAAGTTGGGTACCTCCATTGCGCTCTTCAGCACGAAGCCGATGGAGCGCGCGGGGTCCGTCTCAGCGCCGCCGAACGAAATAGGGGCGTCCACGATGGGACCGCGGAGGACAGTAGCCTCCTGGTGGTAGTGATACCCGCCCGACACCAAGCCAGCCTGAGCACGAAGCCATGGGCCGCTTCCGGTCCTGGGCGGCTTGGCCTTCTTTGCCTTTTTCGGTTTCGTTGGCTCCTGCGGGGCCGTCTGTGCGCCTTGGTTCGCGGTGCCGACAGATGCCCAGCCGCCACCGGCAATGGGCAGCTCAAGCGTCGAGGCGACGCCAGCCTCCGCGATGACGGCTGAGACCTTGATGGAGCCGGCGACGCCTGCAGGTGCGGTCACATTGGCCGAATAGCGTCCCCCTCCTTGGTCGGTCACGGCACTCACCTCGCCGGGGCTGGCCATGACGACGATGGTCTGGCCGCCGACGCCTCGTCCGCTGGCATCCTTGACCTCCATGCGAAGGCTGACGGTGCCGCCTGCAGCAATTTGGTTGGGCTCGGCCACAGCGGAGATGGTGGCGGGCGGGCCGATTTTGCTGTCGTCAGCAGAGTAGCCGACGATGGGGGCGCCGACCATGCCCTCGCGGTCCAGGCGCACCGATTGGATGATCCGACGCCAAGCCTCGTACAGGGTGATTGATGCCGTGGTACCGCTCGCGGGAAGGGTGTAGGTGGTCGCCACGATGTCCGGTGCAAGCAGCATCGGAATCATGGCGGCGGTGTCGCCGGCTTTGGCTTCAATCCGACTCAATCCTGGACCCCGTCCCGAGGTGAAGTAGACCTGTGCAAGCCCCGACGAGTCGGATGTGACCTGAGCGGGAATGGATCCGTCGCCAGCCGCGACGCTGAGAGCGACCGGAACGTTGCCGACGGGGTACCCGTACTCATCGAGCGTCAGCACGGTGATCATGGCGCTCGACAGCCCGTCGTTGGGGAGGCGGTCCCGAGAAGGGAACAAGAGGACCTGGCGGAACGGGTTGCTCGACCCCTCGCTTCGAACGGTGGCGATGAGCTCAACCGCCCCCTTCCCGGTGGTCTGGAAGCGTGTCTTGTAGTCGCCGCTACCCAGGTCTTGGGTGCTGCCGTTCGGCTTCGCACCATTTGCTTGAAAGCGAAGGTCCTTGCCGGCCATTCCCACGCCGTCGGCCGAACGAACCTTGGTCAGGACTTGGAAGCCTTTGGCCGTCTTCATGAGGGTGGGGGGCTCCGGCGTGAGTGTCACGGCACCCGGGCGAGCGGGGATCAGGTCGATGTTGGTGCTCGCCGACTGCGGGCCCCTGAGGTCGTCCACGTTGACGGTGAGGGTGGCCGCCGCGCGTTGGTTGCCGAACGGGGGGGTGAAGACCGCCATGTAGACGCCGCGTCCCTCATGGGTGGCCTCACTCATGGTTCCGGCGGTGGTCGTGAACTTGACGCGGGCGGACTCGTCCGGTGTGCCATTCGGCTGGGTAACGAAAGCTCTCACGGGCATCGACAGGAGAGGGTCCGAAGCGATGGCCTTTGAGATTGGAAAGAGAGCGACGCGCTCGGCCGGGGGAACCTGCATGTCGAGGGGTTCCTCGGTCTGCTGACCGTTGGAGACGGAGACAACGCGGGCATCTACGAAGCCGGGTCGCACCTCGATGGGGACCTGCGCGCGGCCGTTTCCATCCGACGGGACAGGACCGTATTCGCGGTCATCGATTCGAACGAGCACGCTGCTGTTGGGAAGTCCAACCACCGGGAAGTTGGCCTTGCCCACCAGCGGTATCGCCAGGCTTCCGTATGACCGGTTGGGGTTTCGGCGGTCGGCGAAGGTAATCAACGCGACATGGGGAAAGAACTTTGCGGGAGGCTTGTATGATGCTGCGAATCTTCCGCCGCCCATGTGTGTCACGTTCTCCACCGTGCCTGAGTTGGCGCTCACCACCAGGTCATCGTTGGTCATGGAGCCATTACGGGCCCCCTCCAGCACGATGGTGATGGTGGTGCCAGTGTCTCGCCCGAGGGTGAGCTCTGCCGGGTTGGCTGTTGCCGTAAGGGTGCTGTCCAGGCTGGGATGCACCGCAATGTTCCAGGCCTTTTCGATGGGCTCTCGGGCCGGCGACTTCCCCTTGATAGAGAGACGGACGTCGCTGACGGCGCTGACCTCTGGTGGCGTCCACTCTACCGCGTAGAGGCCGGCCCGTAGCATGGAGACCTTCCCGGTCTTTCCGGCCTGCGCGCTGACCTTGATGTTGGCACCGTCCATTGCGGTACCGTCCGAGTTGAACGCGACGACGTGCAGCTGGACGGGTGTTGCACCGTCACCGATCACGTCGCCACCGCTGATGAGTTCGACCATGGGCGCGGCATGGGCCGACCCGACGGCAAGGAACAGCGGGGACGGTCCCGGTACGATGCTCATGATGACCAACACCAAGAACGAGAGGTAAGCGCGAACCATTGCGGCCATGGGAACTCCAAATATGTGCGCAGCGCGCACGACGCACGCCTTTCCAGACCGCCTGATATTAGAGATGGCGGCTCAACGGTGTCAATGATCGTTTAGGGGTCGGATCAACCTCCTCACAAGTCCTTTGCGTGTTTTGCTCCCCGTGGGGTTGTCTTTTCGGTAGGGTGCTTAGGATGCCGCACAGGTGCACCTAGGCCTTGTGACAAATGAAACCCCTTTTTTCAGCCATGCCGTCGAGACCGGATAATCTGACCCGAGAGAACGCTTGGATTCGAATGCGGCACCGGCTGAATGCCTCGGAGATCCAGCCCCCCGTGCGGCGTCGGATGGAGATCGAGCTCGACCGGCTTGCTCAGGTCGACGGCCAAGGCTTCGACCCGGATGAGGCAGCGCTCATTGATCGGATGTTGGGAGACGTGCCCAGCGATGTTGAGCCTGCACCCTTTGAGTCGCTCTGGGCTCACGCGCAAGTGTTCCTCAGCGCATGCCTCATGCTCGTGGTGGCGGACGGGCGCTACTCGGTAGAACAGGCAAGGCACGTCAGCACGCTCGCTAATCGTCTCGGCTGGTCGGCCTTTCAGCTCTCCGCGCTGGAGGGACAGATCCTGACGGCACTCGAGCAGCAGGGCTGGGCGCGGATGACCTCAGCGGACTGGCCGGGCTAGCGCCGGCGGCCGCCTACGCGCTCGTAGCCAGCCTGAAGCCGTGCATCCTTCGGGTGTCGAAGCAAGGCCTCTCGGTATAGATCTCGCGCGGTGCGACTCTCGCCGCGGCCCTCGTACAGACCGCCTAGAAACGCAGCAATCTCCGGCGAGGTGGGCGAAAGAGCCCAGGCGCGCTGGGCATGGCGCACGGCCCACTCAATGTTTCTTGAGCCATCATAGGCTTGGGCGAGCAGGTAGTGTGCACGTGCATCAGAGGGGTCGAGTTCAGTCGCAATCTGGCTGGCTCGTCCCATACCGTCGACCGAGCCGTCCCGCTTCCATGCTTCGGCGATTCGAACATACATCGCTGCGGTTGGCTTAATGCTCTGGGCGGCCGCGACCTCCCAGGCCTGAGCAGCCTTCCCGTGTTGGCCAATTTCGGTGCTCGCGATTCCGAGATGCTCGGCGATATCGGTGTGCTCGGCCCGTCGAGCTTGCTCCTTCGCGGGACCACCGGTGGTCATGACTTGGACCCCCGAAACAGACACGTCGTCCTGATAGGGCTTGAGGCGAAGGGCGTCGCTTAGGTGGCGCGCTGCGTTTTGCCATGACGCACGCTTCGCGTAGAGTAGACCGAGCCGTCCGGCCAGCACGCCATCCTTGGTGTAGGCCCCTCTGAGGGCCTCCAGGTGGCGAATCGAACCCTCTATGTCTCCTTGCTCTTCGAGCCACTTCGCCCGCTGCATGGCCTGACGGGGTGAGGCGGGGAGCAGTGCGCGGGCCATTTTATTGGCGTTCTCGAAGTCGGCCTTCTTGTGGCCCTTCCAGTAGATTGAGGCCGCCTCGGCCTGGATCATTCCGTCGTCCGATGCCAGGGCTACGGCGTCCGCCGCCATGGCGACCGCAGCGTCCACACGTCCCGCCCGCGACAACGTCCAAGCGTGCAGGGAGCGGGCCTTGGAGCCGTCCAGATCGATGAGGAGTTCGTCGGCTGTATCGGCGGCGTCTTGAAATTGGCCGACAGCCGTGAGTGCCTGCACGAAAAGCATGCGCAACGAAGGGTCATCCGGGGCATCCGCGCGCCCCTCCTCAGCGGCCTTCAAGGCATCCTTGGGTCGACCGGTGGTGATGAGTGCCTCGGTCAAGATTCGGCGGGCCTCCAGGTCTCCGGCCTTGGACGCCCGCTGCGCAGGTATGATGGCTCGGATTGGCTGATCGCGATGAAGGTGGGCGGCCGCCATACCGCGCAGGGCTGCAACGGCGGAGGGGTCCTTGTCGAGGGCCTTCTGAAACTCTTGGGCGGCAGCATCGGGACGGCTACCTGCGAGGTGGTCCTCTCCCCGGGCGATGTAAAAGGAGGGGCCACAAGCGCTCAATGCGGCGGCGGACAGAGCGACGGTGGTGAGGGTGCGAAACGTCATGGTGGGGGATCTCCGTTGAGCTCGGCCGCTAGCTGCCAACACGCCAGTAGGGGCTTCCCAGAAGCTGGGCTTTCAGTTGCTCGATCTCGTGGCTGTGGAGCTCGAAGGTCTGAGGCATGCCGGTGGACGGATCCACCTGCGTCGCGAACCATCGCTCTCCCACTTTGCTCTTGTGCAGCATGAGCCCTCTCGGATCATCGTAGACTAAATCGAGATCCGCAGCGGTTAATCGCTCGGGTTGTTCGGGCTCCGTAGGCGTCTCCTGAGGGGCAGGTTCGTCCACCGGAGCTGGCGCTTCAGCTGGCGCTTCGGGAGGAGGGGGAGCGCTGGCCTCCAAAATGTCGTCTATCTCCCACTGGATTTCGAGGAGCTCGCCTCGCTTGATGGTCTCAAGCTCTTCCCGCACGGTCGTCCCGTCCGCCCCCTTCGCGAGCACGATGAGTTGTGCCTTGAGCGCCTCTCGCGCGTCGTAGTCCGCCGCACGGAGTGACTCGATGAGTGTGTTTACAGCGTCCATAGAATCTCCTGCCCAATAGGCCTAACCAAAGATCCTGGATCGTGTATCAGCAGGGCGCTACCATGTCCGGCATGGCATTCTTGGACTACCTCTCAGATGGCGACAAGGAGCGGCTGGCGAACTCGGGTGAGGTCGTTGCCGTCGATGGCGGCGATTACCTCCTGCGCCGAGGCACCGAGGGCGGCGATATCTTCCTCGTTGAGACCGGCCGTTTCGAGGTGGTCGATACACGAAAGACGCCAGAAATGATCCTTGATGTTCTGGGGGCTGGACGGGTTGTCGGCGAGATGGCGTTCATCGACCAGGCGCCGCGCGTTGCGGACGTGCGTGCCCTCGAGCGCAGCACCGTCAGGCTCTGGAATCGAGACGACTTGCTCCGCATGCTCGCCTCAGACGAGGCCTTGTCCTCAAGGTTCTTTCGCGCGTTGTGTGCCTCGACGGTCAGCCGGCTTCGAACAACCGGGCAGGTTGCCGTCGGATTGAGTTCGGGGCTCGCGCCGCTGGAAGGCGGGGGCGTCAATGCTGCGGTAGTGGAATCGGTCAGGACGCTCGCTCAGCAGACCCGCGATCGCTGGGCAGCCGCCGATGCGTTGCTCAAATCATCGGACTCCCACGTCGGCGCAGAACAGCGCATTGCGCGCGCACTTGAGGGGCTCGTCGAGGACATCGACAGTTGGCTGAGTGGCGTGAACAGCATGGCTCGTTCGCAGGAGGCGGGAAACTTGCTGCGAGCCGAGATGAGGTTCTGGTTGGCCCGATCCCGCACGGGAATCTTGAGCGGAGACACCCGGAAAGACAGCGCCGCTCGCCTGAGCTTCCTCGCGCACATGCTGAGGGGCCGGGCCGAAGGTACGGATGTCTTCGGTGAGACGCTCGATGCGGCGATCCTCGCGCTACCGACGCCGACGGCTCTTCGGGAAAGACAAGCGCTCTGCGTCGACGCGGTGGTGGCAGGCCTTCCGACTGACCGACGGCCCGAGATCGCGCTGATAGAGCCTGCCTGCGGTGCGCTTTTGGCCCGCATCACTTCGCGGATTGTCGCCGGCGGTGCGGGAATTCACTGTGTGGACGGAGACCCGCAGACGCTGGCATTTCTCGATGCGGGACTCCATGCACGGCCTGCTCACGTTGATCTCCGAATGATCAACCGAGATGTGGTGTCGCTGGTCATGGGAGAGGATGACCTCGACATTCCGCCGGTCGATGTTGTGGTGCTCAATGGGATCGTTGACTTTTTGCCGACGCGGATGATTTCAGGCTTGTTGACGTGGTGCATTGCTCGCCTCGGGCCAGGCGGACGGGTGGTGATGACCGCGCTGCAGCCTACCCCCGACGGACGGTTCATGGAACACATTTTGGGGTGGCCGACGATGCGCCGCACCGGCCAGGAGATCACGCGAGTCACAGAGGCTGCAGGGCTGAGGGTCGTCAGCCTGGAGTCGACCGCGGACAAGAGGGCGGGAGGCTTGGTGGCGGTGGCTGAGCTGCCCGACAATAGCCAAAGCTGAAGAGAGTGCTTGCAGCGCCTGCCCAACCCGCGTAGCTTTCAACACTCAATCCGTGGAATCTCAATCAGAGGAGGACTCCATGATCCGCAACTGGACCCTAATACTGGCCCTCTGCTCGGTGGGTTGTGGCGGCGACGGCGCTGACCAAGCCACCGCGAACAAGGCGCCGACACAAGAGGCGGCCCCGGCCAAGAAGAAAGCCATAAAGTTTGACCCCTCGACGCTGGCCGGTGAGGCGCTGAAGATTGCACTCGTGCCGTCTCCTGCAGAGATGCAGATGGCGCTCTCGAATGCGGGTCTGCAGTCGCAGCTCTCCACGATGGTGAAGAGCCGCGACATCTCGATGGATATCGAGAACAAGGACCAGATTGCGGTCCGAACCGGCGTGGTGCTGGCAGACCTCGTGCTCACGGTAAAGACGGCGTCGGACGAAGACCAGATCGCCCGCTTGGAGCGGATCAAGGCCGGACTGACGGCGCTGGGCGCAGGTGAAGAGGTCGCCAAGACCCTCGACGAGCTGGGCGCTAAGATTAAGAGCGGTTCAGGCTCGAAGGAAGACTTGCTCAAAGAGTTTGATGAGCTCTCGGGCGTGTTGGTTCCCGAGATCAAGTATTCGGCCGGCGAGTGGGTAATTCCGCTGATTAAGGCGGGGTCATGGCTTGAGGGTGCGCACTTGGTCGCGGGTGCTATCAAGGAAGAAGGCAAGTTTGAAGAGGCCGGCCGTCTCCTCAAGCAGCCCCACGTCATTGATTACTTCATTGGGTACGTGGAGCGGGAGGGCGCCGAGAAAGCACCGGACGCCGTGATCGCCAAGCTGAAAGAGTCGCTCCAGACGCTCAAGGAAGTGACTGCAAAGTCCGTCATCGAAGAAGCGGATGTCAACACCGTCCACAGCGCGACAGCCGCTGTGCTGACCATGCTCTAAGGAAACACCGATGCGTATACTTGCACTTTTTGGAATGCTGACCGCGGGTGGAATTGCCATCGCTGACGAAGAGGAGGCGGACTCTTGCCTTCGGACGAAGATCTGGGAGGGCTACAACGATGGCTGGGCGGTTCGGACGGCCACCAGCGCCACACTCTCAGAGGGCGACCATCGAATCTATCTCGTGACGATGTACGCCGGAAACGAGTACCGCCTCCAGGTCTGCGGCGATGCCAACGCCAATGATCTCGACATCGTGCTGCATGACGCCAACGGGGTCGAGTTGATGCGGGACGAGTCCGACGACCGAGAACCGCTCGTCAACTTCAAGCCCTCGAGCACAGACACGTACTACATCGCTGTCTACGCCAGCACACTGGCGAAAGGCCAAGAGAAGGCCGGCGTTGCGATGGCGGTGACTTACAAGTAAGGGCCTCAGCTTGAACCTCAGCCCTCCGCAGGTGAGGCTCTACGAGTCTCTCGAGAGCCAGGGGAGAGATCCTGATGAAGTCCGCCTTGTCGCGGACTTCACGCGTTTAATGGTCCGAACATTGGGTCTTGCGAGTCCCAATCCGAGTGAGAGAGAGGCCCTCGAGGCGGCGATACGGGGACTCTTTGGATGGACCACTGAGCAGGTGAATGCGGTCGTTGACTTGAGCCTTCGACCGGAGCTTCGTGACGGACTCAGAGATGATGAAATGTGGGCGTTCTCGACGCGGTTCGGCGCGGATGCGGCCCGAGTCCTGACCGAGCTTGATCAGTCCACCCGGCTCGTGGATTTCGCTCAACACTACGGTCCGGCCATGTCGCTGGCCCTCCTTGATTCCTTGTTTGCGGTGGCCACTGCCGATGATCACGCCACGCTTCGTGAGGTTCGTCGTCTAGAGGAGGCTGCAGACAAGCTGAACGTGGACCCCGTTCTCGTTGCAGCCCTCCTTCAGAAGCATGACGATCGCATGCGCTCGGGACAGATGGTGTTCACACTGGACACCGATCGGGTCACGCTCGGGCGGGCGATTGGCGCGGATGTATTGCTTCCCGATCCCCAGGTGGCGCTGCGCCATGCCGAGCTCCATCGAACGAAGAGCGGATGGAGGGTGACGGACAGCGCGAGCGGTAGGCCAACGGTGTTGAATGGGCGTTCAGTCGCATCGGCACCCATCAGCGACGGTGATCGCCTGCAGATTGGACCGTACACCCTGACCATTGCGGGTGAGACCCTCACCGCCACCTCGGAGCGGCGATTCGCGACGTTGAGTGTGCGCAACCTGTGTCGGCAGATCAACGGGGTAACCCTCATCGATGACGTGAGCTTCACGGTCTTTTCGGGCGAGGTCGTTGCTGTGGTGGGTCCGTCCGGCAGCGGCAAGACCACCCTCATCAATGCCATCAACGGAATCGCGCCGGCGGATAGCGGTCAGGTGCTGATGAACGGCGAGCCCTTTCATGGGCAGGTGGCTCAAGACCGATCGCTCGTCGGCATCGTCCCTCAGGATGACCTCGTCCATGCCGAGCTGAGCGTAGAGGAGAGCCTCTATTATTCGGGACGTCTTCGCCTCTCAGCTTCCGAGTCGGATGCGGTTGTTGAGGCACAGGTCGACCGAGTGCTCGATGAGCTTGACCTGGGCCACATTCGCCGCAGCCGCATTGGGGACGTGCTCAAGCGAGGCATCTCAGGCGGACAGCGGAAGCGCGTGAACCTGGGGCAGGAGCTCATGAGCCAGGGTACGCGAGTCCTCTTTCTGGATGAGCCAACGAGCGGTCTGGACCCTCGAGCGTCCCAAGACATTGCCCGCAGGATGAGGCAGCTGGCAGACAATGGTCGCATGGTGTTTCTCGTCACCCACGATCTCACCCCTGAGATCATGGCGGCGGTCGACCACATGTTGGTGGTCGCGCCGGGGGGACGCTTGGCCTTCTTTGGTCCGCCCGCTCAAGCCTGTCTCTGGTTTGGCTCGACAACCCCCGATGGAGTGTTCAATCGCTTCGGAGATCGGCAGCCGCAAGAGTGGGCATCAGACTACCGAAGCAGTGAAGCGGCCCGTCGGTTTGTCGACACTCGGGAGCAGCTGCTCAGCCTAGACGGCGTTCAGCGTCCTGAGCCGAACGAGGGTGCTCATAGGCGCTCCATCTGGACCCAGCTGAGGGCCCAGCTCGGGCGCTATGCGCGCGTCAAGGTCCGAGATCGAACCGGAATGGCCGTGCTCGCAGCGCAGCCACCATTGCTCGCGGTGGTGATGTGGATTGTGTTTCCAAAGCCCACCACGGCGCTCATGTTCATGCTTGCGCTCTCTTGCCTCTGGTTCGGCATGTCCGCTGCGGTTCGGGAACTCATCGCGGACCGTGCGATCTGGCTCAGGGAGCGTCGGGTGGGTGTCGGTGTGCTTCCTTATCTGTTGAGCAAAGTCATCGTCCTCGGGACGCTGACAGCGCTCCAGTGCATGACCTTCACAGCGCTGTTGGTCGCTGTGGTCGGCATGAGCGACTACGGCTACGACCTCCTGCAGCTCGCGGGCATCTGTACGCTCACGGGCATGGTCGGTATGGCGCTCGGGCTCTTGGTGAGTGCGAGCTGGACGAGCTCGGAGGCGGCAGTGGGTACGCTGCCGCTCTTGCTGATTCCTCAGATCACCTTCTCGTCGATCATGGTGAGCGTGCGGTCGATGGGTGAGGTTGCCCAGATCTGCAGTTGGCTCACCGTCCAGCGCTATGCCTTTGACGCGGTCATCAAGTGTGGGGATGAGCTCGCATACTTCAAGTATGGGCAGTGGCAGCGGCAAAGGGTGCGTGGCTTTTTGTATGAGCTGGGCCTCAAGGGCTCCGCTCAGGCCGACGATCTCGGCCTGACCCTCCTCCAACTCTCGGGTGCAATGGTAGGCTTCATTGCCGTGTTCTTGTCGCTTGCAGGCGTATTGGTCTGGGCTCGGGGGCGCCGCGGCTAGCGGCGGCTGACGGGCTCGACCCGAGGCGACCCCTCAAGGTTAAGAACGTAGCGCACCATCCGCTTGCCGTAGAAGTCGAAGTGGCCATCGGCCTCGAAGCCCCAGCTCGTCAACTGACGGTTCGCGCCTACGTTGTCGACCTCGGTCGTGACCTTCACGTTCTTGTGGCCCCGAAAGGCGAGCTCGTCGAAGAGCACTTTGTTGATGTGCCCGCTGATCCGACGTCCCCGAAGCGCGGGCTCAAAGCTGCAGAAGAGGCTCTCGGGCATACCGACTCCCCCGGAGGTGGCTTGGTAGCGGTGGGTTTGGATGAGCGTCAGCGCCAAAGAGGGATGCATGGCTCTGGGTATTGCGGCGATGCCCAGCGAAGGCCAGGCTCGCCGGAAGGTGGCGCTCATCATTCGGTCGGTGTCCTCACTACCGGCGATGAAGCCACGAACACCTTCGCTGTCCTCGTAGACCCACCCCAGAAAAAGAGGGTCATCGAGGAGTGCGACATAGAGCGCCCTCAGAAAGCGTTGGCCCAGGCGGGCCCACGTGGAGGAGCCCATCGCGGCATGATGAAGCCGTGCCACCTCAGGCGCATCACCCGCCGTCATGGGCCGAATGGCGGCCATGACGGTCGGATCGACCTCGAAAGGACGGGGACTCATTCGTCTTGATGGCCCCGAATGGTGTCCAGGAAAGGCGTCTGGTGAATGGCACGATGCTGGGCAGCGAGGAAGTGCCCGATGGCGTTCTCAAAGTCGACCGCGAAGCTCTCATTCAGCAGCCGACGTGCGAGCGTGACGGCGACGGTATGGTTGGGTCCGAAGGCCTCGATCGTCGCGGCTAAGGCCTCATCGAGTCGGTCAGACACGGCCGTTACGATGCCGAGCTGTCGAGCTTCCTCAGCCTCTATTCGCGGGCACTGCATGATGAGACGCTTGGCGTGCCCGAGACCGACGTTCTTGGCCAGCCGGAACGTGGCCATTCCGGGCAAGAAGCCGAGGTGCACTTCATTGAACTGGATGGTCGACGAAGGGTGAGCAATGACGGCGTCGGCCACAAGAACAAGCTGTGCCCCGCCGCCCAGACATTGGCCCTCAATGATCGCAACGATGGCCTTTGGCAGCCGCTCAATCCGTGCACAGATCTTCTCCCACTTGTTGAAGCCGTGAATGTCCATGGGCTGGTCCGGGCGAAACTCGGCGAAGTCGATTCCCATGCAGAAGTCGCTTCCTGCTCCTCGCAGCACCACCACCTTTGCTTGGCTCGTGTCCTCGAGATGGTCGCAGACTTGGGTGAGCTCACGAACCATGGCCATGTTGATCCGAGAGCGCTTGAGGGTGATCGTGGCGATGTCGCCCACGTCGTCGAATTGGAGGGTGTCATACATGTTGTTTCTACCAGTGTAAGAGGGCGGTCTCGATGGTGGATCCGGGTCCCATGGTCATCATCACGCAGCGGTCATTTGGACGCACACCGCCTTCTGCTAGCAGGCGCTGATAGCTAAACAAGAAGCTTCCGCTGCCCAGGTTGCCATACTTCCGCAGAACGTCGACGGTGTGGCGTACGTCATGCGCGGTGATGCCGATGTTGTACTTGATGGCGTCGATGACCTTCTTGCCGCCAGAGTGCACGATCCAGTGGTCGATGTCCCGACGCTTGAGTCCGTTTCGCGTCAGCAGTCCATCGACAGGGGTCTCGGCATGAATTCCCAGTACGTAGGGGACGTCGCGGTCCAGGTAAAAGGAAAACTTTCCGTGCTGAGGTGCCCAGTCGTAGCGCATAGCGCCCCATGCGTCGGGAATGAGGTGGCTGTAGAAGTCCTCGATGGCTGGAATCAGCTGCTCGCTGCTGGCATCCTCGGCTCTGAGAACCACCGCTGCACAGCCGTCGCCAAACAGGCTGTTGACGACGCCGGTGGCCATGGTGTCGTCGTACACGTAGAGGGCAGAGTTGACCTCGCAGCAGACCATCAGCGCTGTCTTGCCTGGGTTGGCGCGGCACCAATTGGCGGTTGGGTTCAGGCCGTTCAGTCCGGCGTTACATCCCATGCCGACCAAATCCGCGCGGTGACAGTCGACCCTGAACCCGAGGTGCTTGACGAACATGGCCGTAAGACCCGGCAGCATTAAGCCCGTCGAGGTGATGCAGCACAGGTAGTCGATGTCTCTCGCCACGAGGCCTGCGTCTTCAAGGGCCTTCTCGATGGCCTCTGCCCCGAGCTTTAGCGCCCACTGCCGGTGCTTTCGCAAGAGCGTTTCCTGGTCTTCCCGTGGGACCCCATCTTCGCCGGCATCGGGCAGCACCAGGTGCCGTCCTTCGATGTGGCTCGCCTTGAACATGCTTCGAACCAAGGGGTTGTCCACCTTGAACATCTCAAGGATGTCCGCCTGGCTGTAATACCCCGGCGGGTTTGCGGTTCCGACGGAGAGGATGCGTGGGTGAGGACGGGCCATGAGCGTACAGTCTGCCAGCAAACCTGGGTTTTGCGCTATTGTTGATGTTCAAGTAGTCCCTGGAAATTGGCGATGGTCGACCCTTCTGACAGCCCGATAGATTCCGCGACGTCCGATCAGGCGGTCGGTGAGGATGGTGCCGAGGGCCTTACCGAGGACCTTGCCGAGGGCGGTGACGGGGATCTTAAGGAGTCGGTAGATCCGCGGGCTGAGTCGGACATCGAGAAGAGCGAAGCCGCGGAGGACGAGGTTGCCGATGAGGTCGCGGTGGGCTCATCGGATGCGGGAAAGCTCACCAACGCGGCCCTCCGAGCCCTCTCGAGAGCCGCGCGAAGCTTCTTGCTCTACGAGCCTCGGAACCAGGCGATCCGCGACTTCCTGGAGGACTATCGCCACGAGATGCAGCAGGCGCTTGCCGCCCACGGTGTGATCGTGCTCGCGATTCGCCCATTCGAGATGGTCCGAGAGGGGGAGGTGGTCTACCTTGAGCGGGATCGGGAGCGCTCGCTGGCTTTCCGCCTCTTCAGAGACGGTGTGCGTCGAATCACGATCGAGCCGGGGGTGCCATGGGAGGAGCTTCTCCGCCTGCTCGAGATCCTCTCGATTCGGTACACGAGCTTCAAGCAGTCCGAAGATGACATCGTCACCTTGCTGTGGAAGGCCGGCTTCAAGAACATCGGGATCGTTGCGGTGGAGGGCTTTGTGCCGGACGAAGAGCAGCCCGCCGGCACGCTGCTCGATGATGTGCCCAAGACGGTCCGTCGCCGCCGCAAGTTGGATGCTTCCCAAGTGGACGCACCGCCAGATTTTGACCAGCCGCTTCCGCCTTTCGAAGAGGTCGGACCGGTGACCTGGGTGGAGATTCCAGAAGAGGTCCTCGCGAGCCTTCGTGATGAGACGAGCTCCCAAAATCTCTCGGGCGAGAGCGTCCACCTGGTCCGGCGTCTCCTAGAGGTGGTCGGCGATCCGCTCGATCCGACAGAGATTGGGGACGTCACGCCGCTCGTCGAAGAGGTCCGAGACTTCCTGCTGTCGGAGGGCCAGCTGCACCT